>NZ_JAKIKS010000068.1 GCF_023284005.1 Shewanella surugensis | reverse complement strand
AGTTCAGTTTCAATGGCTTGAGCTAATAACGCTTGTGCCCCTTTTTTTAATAGCTCTTCTAACGGATTGACTGGTGTCTCAATAGAAATAACATTATCATTTTTAGTCATTACGATGTTCCTTTTGTTAATTGTTGATCGGCCAAGATCAATTAACAGGTTACATCGCAATGCTTTATCCTCATACACCAGAAACGACTATAGCTCTCTGAGTTGTAAAGCTGTCTAATAGAAGTGTTGAATGAACCCACGTGATTTATCTGTAATGGTACCGAGTTTGCCCAGTTTTTCTGCTACTTGATGCTTGTAACTCAATGCCATGGTGTCATCTATGGCTAATATCTCTGCATAGGGCTGGGCAAGCTCTGCAGTATGATGAAAACCAGACGCTCTAATCATTTCTGGAGAAATATTGTCGTTACGTATCAATCGATAAGCGCCTTCAACTTTAGCCTCATTACCTCGACATGATAAAGCGATAGACTTACCATTACAACGGGCCATATCTGCAGCGACTTCTATTACACAGTCTGTGCGACGCGAGTCACCAAAGGAACCGTTTTTAAAGTGATTGTATGACCATTGCTCTGCGTTGAAAATAGACATTCTTAATCTGCAGGTTGATTGAGTTATCTGCTTTGATCATCGATTATTAATAAAGTTCATTGTGCTTCAGATTTGTGTAGAAGAGTCAGCATAACCCCTCCCTCACTGATTAGCTTATCCATTATCAGATTAACAAATAATCATTCATACCCATTTTAAATATCATAGTTACTGACAAGAGGTATACAAAAAAGCGGCTAATAAACAAACATTAATGAAGAGTTGTGTTTCGAAAATAAATGTAAATTCAATTAAAGTTAGATTTAATAATGTATTAAAATAAATGCAGAAAGGAGATGCAAAAATAGCAATCGAACTTATTAAACATAAAACACACATCCATGTACATTAAAGCCCCAAACAGAACACATTAAAAACAATAACATTTAATTACGCATCGTGTTTCATCTGTTATTATTAACCAAGATGAATTTTTTCAGCCTCTAATACCATGTTATCTTTACCGTAGGTCATGCTATTGTCAGCATGGACCTCTATATTCCCATCAACATGATGATAGGCACTTTCACTCTGTTTTTCATCATGATCTCTAATCGTTCGAAAGCTTTTTTGTAAAACCTGCTTTAATGATTGCACCACAGATTCAGCTTTACCGCAGACATTCAAATGCAATGATCTTATTGATAATTGTGTCCGCTCTGTGGTTGCTAGCGCAAGATCACTTTTAAATTTAATGCGTTGTGAATACACATACATGTCTTTATTAGACATAGACACACTCTCATGCGCATCAGAGACAATATCTTTCCCTTTAAAATGTAAGTCCCCTTTCGCCATTAACAGTAAATCTCCGTAATGCTTCAATATCTGTATAGATGGATCCTGTTGAATTAACACTGAGGTGATCCATCCTTGATGTTGTTCATCAAAATAAACCATACAAATATCTTGCTCCGCAGGCTCGAGCAAGCAACCACTGGCTAATGTCACTGCATAAGTCCGTTCATTAATCATCACTTCGTAATCGCGAGACTTTACGCCATTAATCTCTTCTATGACTTGAACGATAATGCCTTTTAAGGTGATATTGTCATGAACACTCATCGGGGCGTGCTTCGATAAAACACTCATACTATTTTCCTTATCCGCCATAATTCAGCTTCTGCAAGTTCGGCATTTGTGCCCGTGATCCCTAATCGATTGGCATCGAACCAATTGATATTATCCATTGTCGTTAAATGAAATTTTGAGGACAACACATTGGCCTGATAGAAAGAAGCCCCTGTTAGATCAGCATGAGAAAAATCGACGTATTGGGCATTAACATTGTCAAAATTAGACTCTCTGGCTTCCGCTCCCACCCAAGTTGATTGAGACAGTTCAGCCTTTGACAGCTTGGCTTTATTCACAATCGCCCCCTCAAAATTACAACCCAACAATATCGATCGACTCAAATCGGCCTCACTGAGATCAGCCCCTTTAAAGACACTATAGAGGGCTTGAACGCCCACTAAACAGGCTTTTTCCAACTGACTATCAATGAAATAGCAGCTCTCAATTCGGCAATGACTAAGATCGATATTTTGAAGTTCACAAGCGTTTAATTGAACCGCATAAAAGTTAATAGCATTGAAAGTGTTGCCCTTTAATACGGTGTTGGATAATGACGATTTTTCCATTACCGCATGATCAAAATGACTGTCTGATATCGTAATATCATTAGCAACAAACTTATGAAATTGTGTTTTAATAAAGCTCACATCCACGAGTGTCGACTTCATTTTAACCAACATGGTTAATGTCGCGCCATCAAAACTAACCCCTTTGTAATTCAATTCTTTATAAGTACAGAGGTTTTGCTGAGACGTTGAAAAATTCACGTTGTCTAATTCACATTCAGTGAAAGCCACTTGCTCTAAAACCGTTGCAATCAATGTTACTTGGCTAAACTGACACTGACTAAATTCAACCATAATAAGCGATGCTTCATTAAACGTAACATGAGAAAATTGACAATTAACAAATCGAATTCGGTTAAGTTTGTCGTGAGAGAAATCCACGTTGCTAAATTGGCAATCAGTAAAAAATAACTGCTGCACACTCATAGCAGATAAATCCTCTTCATTAAAACTTTCATTTTCAAAGGAAAAATGACTTTCTAATGCATCAGTAAATTCAACCTTATTCATTAATATAATCCTCCTTATTAGCAAGTAATGTCCCCTTAAAGTTACAGCCTTTGATCAAATTGTTACCTAATGTCACTTTATAAAGATCGGCATTATATAAATTAAGGTATTTCAACTGGGAAGACGTTAAGGTAGAACGCATAAAATTGGCTTGCATGGCATTACTACCATTAAAGTTAACCAAAGAAAAATCACTTCTCATGCATTGTGCTCGTTTTAAATTGACGGCTTCAAAGTTCGCTTCTTTAGCTAAGGTTTGATTAAAGCAACTTGACTCCAAATTACTCTCACTTAAATCAGCTTGAAATAATTCAGATTCGGAAAAATTTGCTTTCATTAAATGGGACCCACTTAAATTAGCATGATTCAATTTTGCTTTAGCAAAACGGGCATTCACCGCATCAATCGAAGATAGATTGGCATTATCCAACTCAGCTTCCCAAAACAACGCTTTGGTTAACGTCGCACCATGCCATTGACTATTAATCGCAGAGGCTTGAAACGCTTTCATTTTGGTGCCATTAATTTTCGCTAGACATGCATCATCAAACACCGCATTTAAGAATATTCCTTTAGATAGGTCACTACCTTGTAAATCACTTCCAACAAAACTTGCTTCAATAGCGGATATTTTATGTAGATACGCATTTTTAAACACAGTGCGATCAAAGTTTGCCCCTGATGCCATAGTATTAAAAAACCGCGATTGAGATAAGTCAGCCTCTTTAAAGCTGGCATCCACTAACATGGCTTTATCAAAACACGCTCCCACCGCCGTCGCAGCATCTAAAATAATCCCATCACCAATGACACCATTAAACTGAGCATTACTGACATCAGTATTGGTTAAATTGGCCTCTGACATAATCGATTTAGAAAAATCAACGTCAGCAAGATCTAAACCTGATAAATCAAGCCCAGATAAGTCTTTCTCTGAAAGGCATACATTATTGTTTTTATACTGAATAACCTCCTCTCTTGTTAAGGGACTCAAAGGTGGAATGTCTTTATCAACAGAGACGTCCGCAGCGGCCATTTTAGCGTCTGACTCTTTAATAAAGTCAGCGAGTTCATCCATACCTGACTGTAATATATTCCCTCCCTGAGTTATTTTATCTAATGTAGCAGGCTCGTGAAGATTGCGCTTACTCACTTCTAGCACATTATTTAAATTGTCAGACGCTTTTTTTATCGTCTCACTAAAAGGTTCCTTACTTGATTGCGGTAAATTCACTTTCACTGTATCTTGTAATTTTTGCTGCATACTTGGGCTCGGAAAACCCTCAATAATGGTTTTTTTACCTTCCATGAATTTTGCTGTAACAGCCTGCGCTATTGTTTGCCCCGGTTTGACTCCCATATTCGATAAGCTGGATTGATATTGATCGTCAACCATTTTCTGAATATTGATATTAGGTAAATATAATTTCGCTTGTTGCTTCGCTTTTTGACTTACTGTCAAGCTGCTAGGGACAATATCACTTTCATTAGGCTTCAAGTAAGGCAAAAACCAATCCACTAAATCAAGCCCCTCTTTATAAGCATCTTGGATCGGTACTTCATCTTTTAAGTGAATCAATTCTGCATAAAGAAAAGCCTGCTTCCATTCATCTAACTCATCGATTCCTTGCATGAAAATAAAAACCTGACTCGCTTTATCTAACGCTTGTTGAGCCTCATCAGATAATGCTTCCTTAGGTGAAGACATTTCTATCACATTGGTATAGGGGCTCAAGTCTTGAGCCAGTAACCAAGCAATGGCTTTGTCTTGACATAAAAGAACAGCTTGACCCACTACTAACTCTGAATACCAGAGCTTAGGCTCACTACCTTCAATTAGTTGACTACAAGAACCTTCAAATAAGTCTACTCTGCTGGTTAATGAAACAAAGTGAGCATCATGATATTCAGGAAGTAGCCAACCTTGAGGAACACACACGGCCTCTATATTTTTCAAGCCCCAGTCTTTCCCCGAAAAAATATACCGTTCATGAATGTAAACCAACATATGTTTTTTGATAGCGATATTTCGAAAGCCAAAACCTTTAAGCTTTGGGCTATAACGTTCCAAGTTAAGCTGAGCTAATGCAATCGTTTGACTCGCCTTATCATGCCAAGGTTTATCACTTAAGTTTGGCTCAAAAGACGTAATAGTCGCTTTGACTTTTTGAACAGCTTCATTATATTGTCGTTTAATCTCAGGGGATTCTGATGTGGGGATCGAGGGCAACGGTATCGATTTCGCTTGCTTAATGACTTGTTGATTTGCATCCTGATAAGATTTTTCTAAATTAATAAAATTTAACTTTGATTGTTTTAGATTAGTAATGCTCTTTTCGATTTCATTAAAAGCCGATTTGGGTACAGGTAAGCCTAATAATTGCGTTTTAAATTTTTCAAGTTTGGCGATATTAGCATCGAGTTTAGTAGGCAACGATTGCAATAACATACTCGGCGTCATACTGGGTGCAGGGATTTTATTGGTTAATTGCGCCTGTTTAAATTTAAAATAACTGGGTAAGTCCAATAGGTTTTTTTTCGCCTGTGCTAACTCTGCCAACATCAATTGCATTTTGTCTTTGGCTTGAGTGATCCCTTCAGGTTCGTACTCTTTGGTGATCTGGTAAGTATCAATATAATGAGCATAATGTTCCAGTGTTTTTGGTTTGCTCCCCACCTCCTCTGTCACTAATAACACATCTGTCACATCCAAAGCTTCCTCATCAATCACAGGCACACTACCACGAAAAATACGAATACCTAATTGATTCTCGGGGAAAAACCACACAGTATCATTGCGTAATAAAACCTCTGTGACTTTATATTCTATGTCCGAATTCACTTTCTCTGCTTCATCATTCGCATATTGATGTACGTTATTGTTAATTTGCTGACGAATAAATGCACGCGGCTGATAATAAGGCAAATTCCCAGTAATCGACTCATGATCAGGATTCAAATTAATGACACTATAGAACTCTCCACCCAAAAAATAATCACTGTGCCACTGATCTTTTGGGGCTTGGTTAAAAAAATGCCAATCGAAATCTGGGGGGAAGTTTGGCCATTGTTCTCGAAACCAAATTTCATCATAAGTGCCCATACACTCTTTTCTAACAGGATGTTCAATCGCCAGAGGAAGAAAAGAAGCGGATTGTTGTTCCGCCTGAGTCAAATCATGAGTTTCACTTCTATTGGCATAAAAGATGGAGGGTAATGAGGCATTTTCAAATATATCATTACATCCTAAGGTATTTTCAGCTACCTGTTCTCCTCCCCAAGTCAGCTCCCACGTCAATGGCATTTGAGTGAAAAACTCAGGCTCTGAAGGAACAAGTTTATCTTTATCCACTATCCAATAACGCTGTCCGTATACATCTAAGGTTTTTTCTTGTTCCGCTAACGACACCGAGACTCTCACGTGTTGACGAGCGGTTTCTCCACTGTAAGCATGGCCTGATACTAACCACTCGGCCTTTAATTTAGGCATCCCGGTATCAAACACTTGCCCCTTTAAACTGTCATTAATCCACTGCCAAAGTTTTTGCTCGCTAATTGTTTGACTGGGATGAATCAAGTCAAATCCCAATATCATGGTTACAGCAAGATGAGGCTGCCCTTTTAAATCAAACGGCACCAATAAAATACCATGATCATTACTTTTAATTATCCGCATCCTGCCTCCAACGGCATTGCAAGGTAAAGTTTCACTTAAGACAAATTATGCAAACGTGGTTAAATTCGCCGCTAGCATGGATATCGTTGTCGTCTTGACTTTATTGGTTAAGACTTCACTCGCTGACGTCACCGCTTTCATCTCAAGACTTTTATTGTTGATATGATTACCACCTGTCACCAGCTCACTGGTAATGGCTTCTAATCGGTTAAGACCTTGCGTATTTTTCGCCACAGCAGAGTCAATTTGATTTTCAGCAATTTTTACTTCATTACTTCTCAACGCCATATTTTGACTCATCAAGATTGCCGTTTCAGTCTCTGTATCGAGTTTACTGACAAAGTCTTCCCATGAAGTGATTATCGCTTCTTGATTTAACGCTTTTAACGCTGTTTCTTGACCTTTTACGGTGCACTTTTGGACATTAATCCCTAAAAAATTGTTACTATAAGACACTTTTTTAACCGAAAAACCAAACTGCCCCCCTACATTAATACCCGTTTTCGCCCCCACCACCACATTCGATTTTATACCAACTGCCGCCCACCAGCTGCCGCCTGAACAAAGCCAACTTACCGAACCTGGGGTAAATTTATAAGCGGTTTTCACACTCATTTTCCAGCCTTTAATGCCGGCAAAATTATTGGTGTTGTTATAACCCGATTGAGAGCCTTCTTTTCCGGGCTGAATACTCGTTGGGCTGCCTTTATCTGGATCGGTACCATCGGTTGCTGTTGGCATCCTATTCTCCTTATTTCATAGTCAATTACAGCATCATAAGATTTGAACACGTAATACTGCCAACATTCGCTGCAGTAATAACGCTACTGGTTTTATCGAGTTGACTTTGCACAATACTCGTTTGATTGATCACACTTCGTGCTTTTTGACTAACTTGTCGCTGCAAACCTGAGATAAATTGATTGGCCGTTGCCGTGGTACTGATGTTAGTCCTCGCCACATTGGCTTTATTCAATACTTGTTGTTGATGGCTGACTATACTTTGCAAACGGTTTCCATTCACATTTGTGATGGCAAAAATATTCGTTACTTTAGCCGAAACCGTCTCCCATTGTTGAAAAATAGCTTTACTGGTTTTAGCTGTAGCCTCTTTTTTATCTGCCACTGCTTCTTGTTTTATTGTCGCCCTCACTTCTAAATAATCATTGGTCGTTCCAAACTTCCACAAGGATAATGATAGCCTTAAAAAAGTATATAAATTCAACGAAGCCGTCACCGATATTCCCGCTTCAGCGCCTAAAGTGCCTGAACTATAAGCCCCTAATGTCACATAGTTTTTTGTTCCATAAGTCACTGAATAGAAATTATTTGTGGTAAATTTAATGCCATTAATGGTTTTCGATTTAACCTGAGCACTATTGGATCCTGTTTCATCTACCCCTTGTGAATATCCCATAATTATCTCCTACTCATATCATTAGTTATGGAAATGCATCCCCGCCACAGCAACACGAGAAATAGCCGTGCTCAACTCAGAATCTATATTTTCAATAGTATTAATTGCATTATCAATTTGAGTATTTAATTGCTCAATATTACTGTTTACTGTGTTTTGATTATTAGCTGTATCCTCTATATTGGATGTTAACTGACGAGCTTCCAATACCACGTTATCAGATCTCACACCAACAGATTTAATGCTATCATCCAAGGCATCTATTTGACTTATCGATGTTTCATTGTTTTTAACAATTGTCTGAAACTTATTGAAAATCATAAGTATTTCAGAAACACACACTTTCATATTTTCTGCTATCGCTTTCTCCTCTGCTGCAGAAACTTTCTGAGAACCGACTTTGATTTCACGAAAATCCCCACCAATCTTTTGCTCTGCTAATGACATCGTCATGCTAGGGATCATAGGAGCTAAACTCGCTGATGCTTCAGTGCCTATTACCACGCCATTTCTCGCTCCCGCACAAAAATTGGCTCCGCCACCCAGAGTGATATAAGTTTGAGAGCCCACCACATAACCAACCACATTATTCACTCTAAACTTTGAGCCTGCCGGTTGTTTCTTCGCAGTAGAATCATTCCCAGTCTGGGTTAAATTATTGGTAAATGTTTGTAAGTCATTATTGACACCACTCATTATTTTTCCTTATACGATCAATTGGATCATACTCAACGTTATGAATATAAGTTTTCCTTAGCATTTATATTCGGCAAGACAAATAAGTGGTCATATAAAATAAAACTTAACCCCTTAAGTTAATACAAACTTATTTCAATCAATCTAAAACCTCAAGCGAAAAAAACCTATACATCTATTAAGAATGGAAATTGATTCAATAATTAAAACCTTATAAAACACAATACAACAAATAATGATAAACTTTTATTCATCTTATCAAAAAAATTAACTCTACATAGGTTCACACATTAATACCAGGAACGTAACAAAAAATAAAGCAACTTAATTACAGTCAGTTAGAGAGGTTAGCAAATAGTTAATTGACTTTGAGTGACGTTAATAAAGTCATTACCATTATTAATAATAAACACTTACATTTAATTTTAATTTTAATTTTAATTTTAATTTTAATTTTAATTTTAATTTTAATTTTAATCAGTATTGAGTTAACTGAATATCTCCTGACAATATAAAACCAATACAAATATAGTCATTATCACCCGAAATATAATAACAACCTTAATGAACAGCTTGCTTAAATATTCAGTGATCTATTACATAGAATCATATCTATTTTAACATTAAAGTACACAAGTAGAGCTTAATAGAATAAGACAAAAAAAACGAGAGGATAATGAGTTAATAAAGTGCGGCATTCAAGATTGATTCTATTCACATTTCGGCCTCAAACTACCTAAGTACATTTTGGAACCCTAGACTAAATAAAGTGATGGCGTGAACGAAAATAGTTACTGTTATGAATCAGAGCATCATCAAAATAACATGTTAATCACGGCTATTTGATCCATATGTTTCAATAATATTTCTGACACGCGGTGACTTAACCTCAAAGTGTTTAAGCAACCCCGATTCACACACAGGAAGTAACGTTTTAAGATCCGCGACGACCTCTTGATACTTAAGTGATCCCATCGGTTGATTGTCAATTATCTCGATATTAGCAATAAAGGCAGCCATACTGCCTTTTCTAATTTTCCCACCATTTGCTAACGCGACAAAGTTTTCATTGTCTGCAAGTATATCTTCGGCTTTCATAATATATATCCTCGATTCACATCAACTGTCATTCCATTAAACAGGGATGATGTCATCTTGACATCAATATTGACCGAACGGTTAACTCTAGCTTGCGCCATATTGACCGAAAGGTCAATAATTTTGCTATACTCTTTTATTATGTTCCATAAAGGTTCTTATAATGAAAGATGATAAACATCTCGATAGTAAAATTAGTAATAATAAAAACAATATCTTAAATGAATCTAAAAAATTATTTTCACAAAAAGGCTTTGACGGCACCTCTATCGGTCAAATTGCTAAAAATGCAGGCGTCACTAAAGGACTTATCTTTCATTATTTTTATAGTAAAGAAGTATTATGGAAAAGTGTAAAATCGGCCTTCATATCTCCTAACAGCGCCGGTGAAACCTTAGACGTCTCCGCAGGGTTAGCGGTTTTTTTAACCAAAATTATTGAACGAAGATTCACGACTTATACTCAACATCCTGAACTGGTGAGAATGATGCTTTGGCAACATTTACAACGTGATAAAGAAACACTAGCTGGCATCGACGCGCCTCTTTATTCGCCAACCCATTGGGGAGAGGCCATTAACATGCTACAAGCGCAAGGGGAGTTGCGTGATGATATGACTGTTGAGATGATCATTCTGTTTATTGCCAACAGTGTCAGCGCTGTTTTTACTCAAGATTATTTTGAGATAAGCCAAGATAAAAACGCACTGCTTCTTTATCAAGATAAAATTATCGATTGTCTTTATCTGGCGTTACGACCAAAGAAATAACCATATTCTTATTATTTGATGGCATAATGCTCTAATCAACTGCGTATTCCATTAAGTACTCTATGAGGCGTTATGTTTATGCACGAATACCTGTTTCTTATTCCCATATTCCTGTTCTTGCTATTAGGCGTCATGAGCCCTGGTCCCAGTTTTATCTTTGTCGCTAAAACGGCAATGGCTCAATCACGTAAAGAAGCCATTTCAGTCGCCATTGGCATGGGAGTGGGCGCCACCCTTTTTGCCATTATCGCTTCAGTAGGTCTATTCGTTATATTAGACACTATCTCTTGGCTTTATAGTGCGATTAAAATAATCGGTGGCGGATATTTATGCTTTTTAGCCTTTAAGATGTGACGAAGTGCCCATTAACCCATCACAACAAACCAGCCAATGAGACCTCTCAATCAGGTATGGTCAAAATATTTTTCCTCGGTCTATTCACCCAATTAAGTAATCCTAAAACGGCGATTGTTTTTGCCAGTGCCTTTGCGGCCTTTTTACCTAAAACTGTACCAGAATATAGCTACTCACTGATCAGCATTAGCGCCTTTATGATTGACTGTGCTTGGTATATATTGGTCACAACGCTGTTATCAACGCCTAGAGCACAACGGACCTTTCAAAAGTTTAAGCATCAAATTTGCCAAGCAGCGGGTGCAATGATGGCACTCATGGGGATAAAGCTCATCACTAGCCACTAATAATACTGGCCGTTCACCTAAACTAAACTCGGGTTAAGCAGCACTATTTGATCCCTCTGTGTTGTACTTTCTACTAATAACGGGCTATTAGGGTCGAAATCCCACCTTAATACCGACAAAAATATCGCCATTGAGTAAAAAGTGAAATAAATAAAAACATGAAATAAAGTTAACCAATTGACTTTGAATATAGTTTAACTCTATCTAACACTCATTATTCCGAGTTCCAATTAACTAGATTGATAACAAACCAAGGTATGGTTTTCTTCAAAGAGTGCTTCATCAATAATAGGGGCGATACGCTCCCAATCGCCTCCAGCTAACCTAGCGCCAATTAATGGATAACCTATTCTCAAACCGGAAAAATCCTGCTTTATTAATGTAAAAACATGCTCAATAGCATCATAATCGGCTTTAACCCCTTTACCATGCCAATGATATTGCGTATAGGCGTTCACAATAACTAATTGATAATTAACGTTAACAAGGTTAGCACTAGAGTAAGTGCCAAGTTTTGCTCTATTGCCTTGTTCTGTCTTTAAGTCTGCCGAATAAGCGTCAGGAAAAGTGAGTTTTATTTGCTTTGCAATACCCGCCCCCATGGTACAAAAGCAGTTGCAACCATGAATAATGACATCAAACTGCCCCTCTTTCGCCAATTTAAGTAGATCTCCTTTTACCGTTTTCATTTTTATCCCATCATTTCCAGCTTAGACACGAAGAAACAATACTTCACTTTTTAATCAACCCGATTAAATAGTAAGGCACTGGTCGTACATAACGATAAAGGACAAAGCTAATTAACATGACAAATAAACCAAAGCCTAAGGACAATAAAACTCCGAACGTTGAAGACATCGCCAGTACTAAACCTAATAGATACTCGGCACGATATAGAGGCAGAAACAATCCAGTCACCATTAACATTGGTAGCAATACAGATGTGAGTTCAGTCATCCCACTCACAAAAGCAATAGAGAACACAACACCATATAATAACGCCCCCATAAACCCTGCAATAACAGTGATAGAGTATCTTGATGTTTCATATCGGTGAATAATACTGAGAATTAACCAAGTCAGAATGGGTAAAAAAATGGCTCCCCATCCATTTGAAATAGCTGGTAGATCACTTCGATGTAAAAGATGGTGACTCTCAATGCCGCCATGGTAATATTCCCAAGTTAACAATCCCAAAATATATGCAGTCACACACAGTGTAATGTAGACTTTCAAACGTCTATCTGATGGTTTCATGATTAGAGCATCCTTTTCTATAATATGTTTTAAATAGCAACCGTTATTTAAAACATATTATAGAAAAAAGTTTAAATGAATATAAAAATACGTGTTTATATACCCGTAATACTTAGCGCTGTATGAATGTGCTGACGAATAAATAATGGAAATATTTAACAGTGTATTAGTTGTGTATGTGCTTGGGGGCGATAACAAAGCTCACAGAGGAATTCAATTGACCATTGATTTATATCACAAACATAAGGGTAAACTGACTAAAAAAGCGGAAATACGTAAAATTAAGCACCTTTAAAATACGTTGAAATGATAGCAGTACGACTTAGCCATAAGAAGTGATAAACAATAAAAAAGACAAAACATCAACTAAATGTACAAAATGCCCAAATCTCATCTCGATAATCATCATATAAATCTTTACCAATCGCAACCACCACGCCAGTCACAACCGAGGTTGCAATCGTCCCTGTCACAGTGGCAGGCCCTGTCATTCCAAAATACACTGCCACAGCAGCCGTGATTGGAGATGCAATGGCAGAGCCAACACAAAGCAGTCCTATACCGGCACCGAGTAATGCATAATGAGTCAAACTCTGCATACCTCCACTCACTTGGCTAATCTCTGATAATTTCAATATATGCATATTAGCACCACACAATCACAATATAAAAAAGTAGTCTCCGGTAATACCGAAGACTACAAAAAGCTATCGACTACATTTTAACATATTTAAAATTAAGCAAATAAATAGCTAGATGCATAATCAACAACATCAGTGTATGCATCTCTCGCAATAATAGCAGTCATACCACTAGCAACCGCAATAGTCGTTTTACCAACCGTACCGGCAAAAAACAATTCAGCGGTCCCTTTTGCCATAACAAGTGGGATTGCTGCAGATCCCAATGTTGCCGCGCCAGCACACACGCCACCAACAACAACAATTCCAACCGCCATGACGGCGTAGTCACTAGCAGTTCTCATGCCACCATTCACTTGTTCAATTTCATTCAAACTTAATACTTGCATTGTACTCCCCTTAATTAACTTTATTATTTTTTAACTGTTCTACATTTCACACAAGATAAAAACACTACAAATACAACATATTACATTTAGTTTTATTTGCAAGCATCATCCAAAAATAAAAACCGAAAACAACCACAAATCTATCGATTAATATTTAACGAGTTAACATTAAGCAAATAAATAGCTAGATGCATAATCAACAACATCACTGTATGCATCTCTGGCAATAAACATCGTCATGCCAGTCGCAACGGCAACGGTTTGTGTACCAACGCTACTACCAAAAACAGCAACAGCCATCTCAGGAGTCATGACAAGTGGGATTGCTGCAGCCCCCAATGATGCAGCGCCAGCGCACACGGCACCAACAACAACAATGCCAACCGCCATCACAGCGTAGTCACCAGCACTTCTCATACCGCCATTCACTTGCTCGATTTCATTCAAGCTTAATACCTGCATAATACTCCCCTTTAATTAATGCTATTTTTATTTTACTGACTTATATTTAATAAAAAATAAAAAACACGATCCGCCTACCAACAACTATTTTTAATGCTATTAGCGATTAATTAACCAACAACCTGTTGATACGTATAATCCGCAAAATCACGTAGACCCGTCGCAAATACAGCAGCGCCCGCACCTTCAATAAATCCAGTAGTAGCAAGTGCAGCGCTAGAGCCTATACCAGTCGAAGCTAATGCATTCACTGCCACAGCACCAATCGCAATCGGCGCCCCAAATCCAGCAACATAACAGCCACCAATGACAATGCCGCCTACAATCGCACGCTGCAGATAGTCTGTAGCAGAAGCGCCACCATTAACTTGACTCACTTCCACTACACTCAGTTCTTTCATATTCATATACCTTTACTTTACAAAAATAAGCACAAACAACAATTAGCCAAAAGTCATGTGGTAAGCGCCTGAAATTAGGTCATACCCTGCTGTACAGCCCGCAGTCAGCATTCCAGTCCCTAATGCCATATTCCCTGCTGAACCCGCCACACCATACATCGCTGCACCAACAGACAATTGTCCCCATCCAACAACATAAACAGACGCGACGAGACCCGCTCCAGCAATACTGGCTCCAATAACAGCGCCAACAACCAAACCTGTGGCAATATTACTCATATATTGGCTGCCACTGACACCCGCATTAACTTGTTCAATCTCATTAACATTTAATGTTTTCATAACCATCTCTTAATTAACGCTTTATCAATCAACTGACTTTGTCTATACCAGTCGAACATTCATATCGTTTCAAATACGGTTACCCCATATCAACTCATTTTGTAGCTCACCGTTGAATAATTTCCAGCAGTTTGAGTATTCGATTTAACAGCTGACGAAGTGTCTGTATCTATCTGCGTTTCAGGTGTATTCTCAGCAGATATTTCAGATGAATGTACTTGACCTGCTTTCATCATGATCACCCTGTCAGCATGCTTAATCGTCTCGGGACGATGAGCAATAATGATCCGAGTCATCGATAATTGTTTGATTTCTTCACTGATTTTAGCTTCATTATCAATATCTAAATGACTCGTTGCTTCATCCATAAACAATATATTCGGTTGCTTATACAGGGCTCTGGCCAATAAAAGACGTTGTACTTGTCCGCCTGAAAATTGATTCCCCATATCCCCGACTAATGAGTGGTATCCCATTCCCATATGTTTAATATCATTATCAATAGCTGCAATATTAGCCGCTTGCTGCATTTTTAGATGATCCGGCTCAGGATCAAAGAAAGTGATATTGTCAGCCACCGATCCTGATAATAAGGTATCATCTTGCATAACGGCGGCTAATCGACGGCGATATTGGGTTAAACCAATTTGCGTGATATCCTTTCCATCAAGCAAAATCCGACCCTGTGAGGGTCTTAATAAACCTAACATCAACTTCATTAATGTCGTTTTACCGCACCCTGACTCACCAACAATCGCCACGGCTTCTCCCGCCTTTATCGTCATAGACACATCATTGATCACCTTAGGATCATCCGTGCTATAGGCAAAGCTCACGTTCTCCAATGTGATCTCGCCTTTAACATGCTCTAACGCCAACTGACCATCAAGATCCCTTTCTTGATCTTGAAGTGCAATGTCAGACAAGCGATCTAAATGCAAACGTAGCATACGAAATTGAATGATTTGCTCGATAAAACTGCCTAATCTTGACGTCAGTTGATTCTTATAAGCAATAAAAGCCAATACCATTCCCGTAGACAATTCTCCCGTCATGACAATATTCGCAGCAAGGTAAATGACAATGATATTTTCAAGACCAAATAACACCGATTTAACGGATTCAAAACCTAAACTGAGTTTACCTAAACGAATACCGGCATTAATCACCTCAGCATAACGATTTTGCCATAACCCTTGACGTTGTGGCTCACTGGTAAAAAGCTTAATCGTTTGGATACCACGAAGGTTTTCTAAAAAATTTGTCTGCTCTTTGGCTCCGGCTTGAATTGACTCTTCCGTCGCCACATATAAAGGGCGATAAAGTACACAACGCAATAAAATATAAATAAGAATGGCTCCCAGTACCACTAATGTTAATTTAACGCTATAAATTAACATCATGATTAATACCGTTATGGCCATGATCCCATCAACGATCGTTTCAACTAACCCAGTCGTTAACCGCTCTCTAACCTGAGACAATGCGCCAAATCGAGACACTAAATCACCAATATGACGCTTCTCAAAAAATGGCATCGGTAACCGCAACAAATGGCGCAACAAATTGACCCCCATTTGCATGTTCATGACACTCGATACTCGCAGTACGAGCCAACTGCGCACTGCCGTTGTGATCACCCCTATTAGCATGATCAAACCAAAACCCACTGCTAATACAGTCAACAATGGTTTATCTTGGCTCACCAAGACCTCATCGATCACCCATTGCATATAATAAGGGCTCACCAAAGAGAACACTTGCAGTAAAATCGATAAGGCAAATAACGTGCAAAGCGTGCGCACCAAACCGGTCATTTTACTCCAGAGCTGAGTTAAGCCCATGGATTGACGTTCATCTTGTGCTTTAAACTCATACGTCGGCGTGAGTTCTAGCGCGATGCCAGTAAAATACTCGCCAAATTCAGTATGCGTCAGCTTTCTTTTACCGAAAGCGGGATCGTTGACATACACATATTTACGCGTGACGCCTGTCAGCACCACAAAATGATTCATTCCCCAATGCAGTACACAGGGTAATGACAATTTACCCACCTCTTCAATACCACACTTTAGTGCTCGACTTGCCAAGCCGATACTGTCACCTAAAGCAATTAATTGTTGTAGGTTAATCCCTTTTAAATCGGCAGAGAAACGTTTTCTCAATGCGGGTAAATCGAGTTTATGTCCATGAAACGTTGACACCATAGCCATACAAGCCAAGCCACATTCAGCAATTTCAGCTTGAAGAATATTTGGTACTCGTTTTTTACCTGAAAATTCGAGTAATTGAGCCGGATCCTGTCTATCCACTTTCTGTTCCTGTTCTAATGGAGACATTAGCCAACCCTCCCACGTAAACTATAAATGGGATCGAGTAACCAATCGAGTAATGAGCGTCTATCCAAAACAATATCAGCCTCGAGTAACATACCGCTTTTCAAAGTGAAGTCGTCGCCATAAGCACTCACTGATTGAGAACTTAGCACCGTACGAATACGATAAACGGGTTCAGATAATGACACTGGCACATCAGCTTCCCCATCCAATAATAAAACCTTATCAATTCTTGATACTTGGCTATTTAATGAACCAAAACGTTGATAAGGGAACGCATCGAAGCGTAAACGGGCTTCGTCACCCACTTGCACAAAACCGGCCGAACGCGTAGGTAACAATAACTCGGCCACGAGCACAGCCCCCTTAGGTATTAAGCTCATGACTGGACGATTACTCCCAATAAACTCACCTTCAACCAGCTGAATGGCGGCAATTGTTCCCGCTTCGCTGGCTCGGATCACATAACGATAGTTATTCTCCGTCTCGTCCAATTGTCTTTTCAGATCCGATTGACGTCTTTGTGTTTCAGCTTGTTTTAACTCATAATGGTGAGGCAACGCCGATAATTCAGCCAAATTCGTATTAAGCTCGCTGTTCAAACGTATTTGACTCGAACGTAAATCCGCTAGCTCTTGCTTAATTAAAATCAGCTTTTCTTCTTGTGCTTGATATTCGAGCGTTGATAAAAAACCATCAAGGTGTAATTTTTTATGCTGAGCTTGTTGCTTAAATTGTAAGGCTAACTTTTCAGCTAATAATGATTGCAATTCATCATTAACATTCATTGAAGCACGGATATCAGTAAGGCTAATGTTCAAACGAGCCGTATCTTTAAGGCTTAAAGCTTGATTTTGTTTATTTTCATTATTTAAAAATACTAACTGTTGCGTTAATTCATTCAGTATTGACTCACTCAATTCAGTCCCTGAAATTAAACTACGACGAATAATAATGGTGGCTAAAGGCATACCGGGTACAACTTTATCGCCTTCTTTAACATGAAGTTCTGCCAAATTACCACTGGTATTGGCATACATTTTTATCACCCCCTTATCAGGTACAAGGTAACCTTGTACTGTTTCTTTGCGGGCATAATACGAAAAAGAAAGAAATAATCCGCTAATCACAACCACAATAAAAATAACAAACGAAGTAATATAAAGGGATAATGGCTGCGCTAATGATATCTCACCATGTAGTTTTTGTTGCTGAGCAGTAACAGCTTGCTTTCTAAATAATCCTGACATTGGAGTTTATTTTTCTCTATGGTTGAACACATATTTAAGCCAAAAAACATCCCAATTGTTTAATTTAAAAACGATAATATTCTTACTGAATAATTATCAAAATCATAAAACAATTTTATTCTCGAGTATTTAAGACTTTAGTTGATATGACAGAGCAACTTAACTAAAATTAAGCACCAAGATATAAAACTCACTTACTTTACCTATTGAGTATGTTCTCAATGAATACGAAAAGACAATGAATAGACTACTCCTATATCTACCTAAACCAATTGAAAGTAATATACATTTAGTCATGGGATAGAGAATATATCTATCAGGTCAACCCCTTAGATAAGAATAGAAATAGCATTAAAGTAAATAATATGATTATCATTCATCAAATACGTATTATCGTCTTAATTAAGGTTGAAAATGACATGACAAAATAAACATAATAGTGAATTTATGATAGCCATCGATTATTTAATATGAATGAGGATTGGAAATTAAATAATAAGTCGAATAATCCACCCATAATAAGACTTAACCTCAGTACTTTTTTACAAAAAACGCTCATAAATTATTGGAACAAACGAAAACTGATTCAATATTCGCCAATTAAATGATAAACACACCTTTTATTATTAATAAACCGAAACACATTATCCAACCCTGATTCCGATTTATTAATAATAAAAGCTATTTTATCCTTGCGTCCATAACCAATCTTGTGCAATACGCACCAGACCTAACAATGTGCCCGATATCACCTGAGCATCATAACCAATTTGCGTAGCTGCATAAGTTGAATTAAAACACACACCGTATCCCATCGGCACCTCAACTATCGTTTCACCGCTGTCCCAATCAAAACCTAATAGCGTCCACTTGGCATTTCACTGTCCCCTGCTGCTAATAACAGATAATATTCGACACTTCACTCACTGTCCGATCAACAAACGATTAACGATGCATTAAGAAAAGCGTTGAATTTATTTTAATCTTTCACCGCTATTCTTGCTCAATACGCACCAAACCTAACAATGTGCCCGATATCACCTGAGCATCATAACCAATTTGCGTAGCTGCATAAGTTGAATTAAAACGTACACCGTACCCCATCGGCACATCAACCACCGTTTCACCGCTGTCCCAATCAAAACCTAACAGCGTCCACTTGGCATTTCGCTGCCCCCAACAGTAAGCAATATTCGACATTTCACTCATGGTTGGAATACCATTAGGACAACTTTCCTGATTAGACCACTCACTTTCAATTTGTCGTGATTGAGCATTCCAACTAAATTTTTCAACGCCATAAGGAGCATTAAATGCGAGGTTAGAAAAGAGAACCGTAATAGCACCAGAGTTCGCACCATCTAACCATTTTGACGTATCTAAACTGTATTGATTATCCACCACCATCGCGCTATGCCCGCGTACCAAAACCGACTGTTCGGAAATACTGCGCGTTGCATCTTCGATACCAAAGGTGATCGGAAATTCTGCGGCAATACGGCGATCTTTTCCTTCCCTGATAGGCTCCCAGTCTTCAGGGATTTTATCGCGCCAGACCAGAACTAAATTCATCAATTCTGCCCCATCGGTAAACACGACAAATTGGTCTTCCCCCTGCTTACCCATTAAAGACGGCGTCGAGCCAGAGCCTGTCCCTAATCGCCCCGGTAAAGGTGCTTCAGGGCCTGATTCATAATCAGTGCTCCAAAGTCGTTCAAGATGAGTACCGTCCCATTGCACACGGTGAATTTGCTTATTAGTGAGTACGTATATTCCTCCTTCTTCATCGACAGCAATTGAATTGGATACGCTTTGCTCAACACCCGTTGATAGCGCTGTATGAAAACTGAAATCACGATCCACCACCACTAATAGCCCCGCCGAAGTCGCCATGGCAATGTGTCCATCATAGGTCATATTTATACCGACAATGTGCTCATCATCCGTTGTCACATATTCATCAGGAATGACAAAGCTATCTTCAGTGACAATAGTCGAGGTATTTTCGCCTTCAGCACGTGAAAAACGTGACAAAGTCAGACCCCGAGGAGAGAAAAACTTCCCCTCTACATCCACTAAAGTATACGCCCCTGAAATCCCATTTTCTGGCTGTTCAAGAGGCTTCGAGTCTAATTTATTCATCCATCGAGAAGACAAGTCCATTTGATAAATCGATTTAAACGTAGAGCCCCACACCACATTGTCACTGGCATCATCAGAAGCGGGTGAATAAGCTAAGGTGATTGACGGCCAAGCGGCTTTCCAAGTGATCCTTGTCATGTCATTTGGCTCTACGCCACGTAGTGGAGAAGACGCTTGATTGTATGGGTTCCGGTGAGACATCGGCCAAGGAGAATCAGCCAAATATGCGTTTACGGGGGGCTCGTTGTCAGCCTGAGACGACCAGCAACTCATCGCTAGACAGATCACTAATCCCCATGTCACTAAGTTCACATCCTTGTAAAAATATACACTCATCATTGAGCTCCTTAATCTTTTTGCTATTACTCCCGCGTTGCTCCCCAGCCACTGACAGGTACGAGGTTAATAGCGTTAAATATGATATTTGTGGATAAAAAACAGACCGAACCAACATGCCGCCGCAAAAAAAGCGTCCCAGTTCGGTTATTAACTGACTTTTTAGCGGTGAATAACAAGAGAGATGAAAACATATAATGCAGAAGGACTTGTCGGATAAAACACAACGAGAAAGATGAATACGATAAATAGCATCCACATTCACCAGTTGGTGTGGGTCATATACCCTACACTCACACGTTAAATGTTTTAACAAACATCTCATTTTTTCGTGTTCCTAACCCAATCAACAATCATTTTGGCTCGTGACACTAAGCCTAGCTTGAACTACTCAATTCAGCAATTTGTTCAATTTAATGCCTCTGTATAAACAGAGGCATTCATTTCACCTATACTCAAACGACAGACGGGCCAAATGGCGACTCAACGTTATGCAAGTGACTATTTTTTCAATCATTGCGATAACAGCACTGTTGGTTTTATTTCAACAAACTAAACTCGCTTATACTTTATTCATTATCACTGCCATTCTTATCTTAATATGGTTCGCACATCATTCAACAGACTCACTGAATATTAATCTGTAGGAGCAGAGCACACTCATGTCGAATATCTATCTAACTTACCTCAATAAAGGCATTGCTTTTCTCGCATGGGTGGAATGCATTGGCGTTATACTCGTTTTAATCATAGCTTCTGTCTTACAATTCTATCTCGCAGAATTACCTTGCCCTTTATGTTTACTACAACGTGCAGCGATGATGCTTATGGTGATCCCCATACTGCTAAATTTACGCTACAAGCGTCATATTTTTAACTACACACTATCAAGCTTAGCCGCATTATTACTCGGCGGTATTGCCATGCGCCAAGTCTTATTACACATCAATGATCCACAAGGCAGTGGCTACGGAAATACGTTACTGGGATTTCATTTATATACTTGGGTCTCTATCATGGCGGTCATCGTCATTGCTTATAACTGTATCGTCTCTTCGGCATTGAGAGAGTACAAAGCCCCCTCTCTCTATTATCAAAATCAACTAGGAAAAAGGGTCGTTTCCATCACTATCCTCTTATTCATTGTCACAGCCCTATTGAATGTGATCACCACTTATTCAGAATGTGGTTTACAGCAATGTCCTGATAACCCGACCCATTATATCCATGAGTTATGAATAAAACGGACTTTATACACACTGTCACACAAACTACATCAAATTATTTCATAGGAATGAACACTCATTATGCTTTTATTTCAAAACGTTATTCAAGTAATAACACCCGTACTATTAGCCGCATCAGCGGGGTACCTGTTTGCTAAATGCAAACAACCGTTAGATATCAAAATGATCGCTAAACTCATGGCAAATATTGGTTATCCAGCCTTAATTTTAGCGCACATGTTAGGACAAGATGTTGAGCTCAATAAACTATTACAAATGATCCTTGCCGCGTTTTTAATGTTTGTCTTATTTGCTTTATTTGTCTATCTCTTCCTGCGTATTGCTAAACAAAGTCTCCCCACCTACTTCTCTTGTTTGAGCATGAATAATGTCGGCAATATAGGCTTAGCTATTTGTGCGCTGGCTTTCGGACATGATGGCATACTCTATGGAGTGACCTTTGTGATTATCGGCATGATTTTCATGTTTATTGTGACACCCGGCGTGACCTCAGGAAAATGGTCACTAAAAGAAGTCCTGATAAGCCCAGCGATCTATACCGTCATTCTGGCTTTATGCATTCTCGCCTTTCAAATTCACTTACCTAAACCGGTTATTTCAGCCTTACAAATACTAGGCGGTATGCCCATTCCTCTTATGCTTATCACACTCGGTTATAGCCTCGCTCAAATCAAATTCAGCAATATAAAAATGGGCATCATTTTCTCGCTTGTACACTTGGTAATAGGTGCTTTAATTGCTGTTATCTTAAGCCAATTACTCGGCTTCAGCGGCAATATGCGGGGCATATTGATCATTCAATGTATGATGCCAACCGCCATTAATACTTACTTATGGATTTCTATTTATCGACCCCAAGATGCCGCCCAAATATCTGGGATCATCTTTATTTCGACCCTACTCAGTATTTTTACCTTACCACTCGTATTAACGTATTGGATTTAACTTATATGAGGCAAACCTGAAAACTCACACCTTTTGTTCCCCATGCCATTCCTTAAGCGACCTTTATCGACTCTCCTTTCAATCTTACAATTTGGCGTCATTATTATTTAACTGATCGTATGACTCAGCACATAAAATGGAAAATTTTAAACAATTGATTTGAACTGACCTATAGTAATAAAGACATACATTAAAGCGACTTAGTTATAGTAAGGTTTAATTCCTCGACACTTACACATTAAGGCTTTAAATCTTAACTAATCAAGAATGTCCCCTCCGCCCATCATGGATATAAGTGAAACAATAATACTGACAATGGGGATGTTAATCATCTGATTAAAAAGGGTAAAAACATGAACAAACAAAAAGTGGATATTATTATTGTAGGAGCTGGGCTGGCAGGCTTGAGTGCGGCAAAGAAATTACAAGAACAAGCACGCACATTTGTGGTGCTTGAAGCACGTGATCGCGTAGGTGGCCGATTACTAACAGAGCAATTTTCTTTGCCTTCTAAATCATTAGACGCTCCAACTCATTATTGGATTGATTCCGGAGGTCAATGGATTTCCCCCACCCAGACAAGCATTCGTGCATTAGCAGACGAAATGGATGTAACCACCTTTACGGGAGCACCCGATAATGGCAAAGTCATCCTTATATTCAAAGGAGAGTATTACCAATTAAACTTAGGTGAAGATAAGCCAACGGGCTGCTTTAGCAAAGTGGTCACCCTATTTAAACAAAACTTTAGTTACGATTATAACGAGTTTCAAACATTGGAATTAGAGTTAGATAAGATGGCCAACGATTTTAGTGATGGCCAGCCTTGGGGCTCCCCTAATGCAAAAAAATGGGATTCGATAACTGCTCAGGCCTGGATTGATGCTAATGCACATACCGAAGGTGCTAAATTTTTATTAAATTTATCTTGCTTATTAGCCTTTGCTGCCACACCGAGTGATTTATCTTTATTGCATTTATTGTTTTATATTCATTGTGCTGGAGGATTAACAAAACTGCATAATGCCCTCGCGTATCGCCTTAATGGCGGCGCGCAAGAAGTGCCCAAACGTATTGCTGCGCAGTTACAAGATAACGTTAAATACGGCAATCCTGTGAGTAAGATCATCAACAATGCAGAAGGTGTTAAAGTGATCCTCTCTAATGGGGATGTATATGAAGCCGATCATGTCATTGTCACCGTTCCCCCAGCTCTCCAAGCCAATATTACGTTTTCCCCTCCCTTACCCGCAAGTCGAAGACAATTACAACAACGCATGCCTATGGGGTCATCGGTCAAATGTCATTTGGTTTATGAAACACCCTTTTGGCGAGAAAAGGGGTATTCAGGTTTAGTCTATTCAGATGAACATGTATTGCCTTTCATTACCGATAATAGCAATCCACAGCAAAGTTCTCCGGGCATTTTGGGCTGCTTCCTCGAAGCAGAAACCGTACGAAAAATGATGGATAAACCCATCGAGGAAATTCAAACCTTGATCACAAAAACCATCGAAGACATTTATCAGCCCTTTATCGGTACAATCCCAAAACCGGTTGCTGTTCACGTGATGCGTTGGAGTGATGAGCAATGGTCTGGCGGCGCTTATGCGGGAATGATGCCACCAGGCGTATGGACGGGTTATCAAAATACGGTCCGAGAGTCTGTTAATCGTATTCATTGGGCTGGTACTGAAACCGCAACCAAATGGTTTGCCTACATGGATGGTGCTGTAAGATCAGGTTACAATGCAGTGGATGAAATCTATGGTCATGAAATTTGTAGTGATGATCCTCTCTCGAATTAGGCAATAATAGCATTATTTTTTTGCAGTACGTTCTACCTGGATCACATACAAGATCATTTGACGATCAACAAACTTGAATTGAGAGAGTCTGTTGATCGTTGCTGCATCAATGATATCATTCACCCATTCTCTATATACCCGTGATCATTGAAAGAGCTTGATTTTCAACATATGGACGAGATGATTTAGGTCATTAATCTTTCGCAGTAAACTTACATTGTCCCATTATTGAAACTCTACGGTAAACGTTTCCCACGAGCCTGCGCTGCTTCTATTCGCATTAACATCCCCATTGGATTCGGCGACAACATAGGTATTATGAGTTGTTTTCAATGAGATACGATCGCCATCTGCAATACAGTCATCACGACTATGATTAACAAGTGTAAAGCGCTCCCACGCACCAATCCGTGACGCTGTAGCATCAAGTTCACCGTCAGATACGGCTCGCAAAAACCAGCCACTTTGGCTATGAATAACCACACTGTCCCCATTTTGAATACAACTACCATCTATTTTATTATCGGCTAATAACGTAAATGTTTCCCATGCGCCAACGTTTTCACGATCAGCATCAACATTAGCATTGCCATTATTATCAGCCACTAAATATCGATTGTGAGCACTTTTAAAGGCGATATTGTTAACTTGTGACACAGGCATATTCGTGCGGGTTAAAGGCAAGCTTACGATCCCTAAGCGATCAACAAGAGAGCCTGAACGCCCCCAAAAGCCTGATATTCCCCAATCAGTTGGCGCATCAAAAAGTTCACAGTCATGGGTCATTGTGCCACCCGCAATACTACGACCCACGTTTGTCGTCAATGCAACATAAGAAACACGATTATTAGCTTGGCAAACCTGAGCTTGAGTAAAGTACTCATCATCTAATAATGTTAATGTCTGAGCATGACCGCCTCCACCACCATGACGCTCAATTTGCCCCGTCACATACGAGATAGCAATTTGATCGACTTGACTTCCCGAGCGTAATGTCACAGCCGATACGTTAGGCACAAAAGGCAAATAACCCAAATCATTAAATCCCTCCCCACCATACCCGCCCACAGCGCCTTCAATGCGTGCTTCATCGGTTAATGCATATTGCATAAGCGCTGCCCTTGGCGAATGATCCGATAACGCATGGCCATTTGCATCGCTAAACGCTTCACTGGGCGTATCAAAACTCAAGGCCGACAAATGCACCGCTACACTGCTTCGGAACAATATTTTATCAATGCTATCAGAAGACCACTCTCCTACATTCGGGATCACGCCATTATTATCAATATCAGCCCATACATCACTAAAACCATTATCCGTTAATACTCTGACTTCATCCGCATCAAGAAATAAACTATTCATGTCTCCGGCGACAATCACAGCATGCCCCAGAGACCAAGCATTTATTTTAGACATGAGTTGTGCATAATTACTCCGACGTGCACTATGATCGCTATCCGATCCCCCCGCGTCCGCATGAACGTTATAAATATCGATCACTGTATTAGGATCAATTTGATGACGAGTAAAGCTAAACCCTTTAGGGGCTAAACAATCACTGCCACTGTTAAAAATCCCATTACAATCATCCCATGCTTCTCGTATCATAGCGCTAAACGGGAATTGTGATAAACGTGTTAAGCCATCGCCTCCTCCTGCCCCACCAGCGTGATTTGATTGATAAGGGTGATTGGCAGCCGAAATAAGCTCATCATGGTAATTCCAATCTTCTTGATGTAATGAGATATCATAATGATTCAGTTTCGGACTCATCAGCGGCGTATTAACCGCAGGGTTTGAGCCTGAAATTAAATCAGGTAATCCCGCGACGTTATAGGTTAACAAGGTAAAGCTACCCTCACTCGCAGCAAGACTCATAGGAAGAAGTAATAACCCCAAGCAAGATATAATAAACAACTTGAAGGAATGTCTGATGCTATTAAATGTCATAGAAAGGCTCTCTTTTTATGTTTTATATAATAAAGATTATCAAGACAGCCGAAATATTCCTTTGATAAACGTAACCGAAAATAACACCTTAATTTATTCTAAACAAGCGAGTACTTATACGTGTTATACAAACACACATATTTATTTTTAAAATAATGAACACCTAAAGCCACCTCTAAATAAGCATTTAATCGACAAAATAGAAATAATTTAAACGACTCCCATTAAAGAATAAAAAACCTCACTTCAGTTATGTTCTGCTCCCTGTAATAGCATGTAATACCCGCCATGAAATAAATCACTATTATTTTATTCAATACTCCCGCCTAAATCTGAGGAATTAATAATGTGTACTAGAGTGCTTTATACCTGTGACGAAAACCAAACGTATACAGGCAGAAATATGGACTGGTTTGAAAGTCCAAAATCACAAATTTGGGCTTATCCTGCGCTGACTAAACGCGACGGGGCTGGCGGTTCAAATTCACCTTGTTGGCAATCAAAGTACAGTAGTATCACTACAGCTAATTATAATATTGCAACCAGTGATGGCATCAATGAAAAAGGTCTCACAGCCAATCTATTATGGTTGGCTAATTCCCAATATCCAAATCCACAAAAATCACAGTCACGTCGGCCCATGTCAATCAGTATCTGGGCGCAGTACATCCTAGATTTATGTGAAACCGTTGAAGACGCTATCAATGCAATGGACAATGTATACATAGTAACAGCAGTCATTCCTGAGGCTCAAAGAAAAGCGCTGTGTCATTTGTCCATCGGTGATAAAGCAGGTAATTCCGCCATCTTTGAATATATTGACGGCATCTTACATATCAGTTCAAATGTTGATCTAGCTAATCCTCCGACGAATTATTTCCGTTATACAAAAACAGAAGTCAAGGTGATGACAAATGAACCTACTTTTAGTGAACAATTAAAGTTCAATGCTTATTGGCAAGCAGTTAACAACAGCTCACTAGTGGCATTACCCGGTACTAGCTCATCAGAAGCCCGATTTGTCAGGGCCTCATATTATTCAAAAAACCTAGTAGAAACAGTCGATCAAAACGAAGCCTTAGCAGGCCTATTCAGTGTTATGCATAATGCAGCAAGACCAATAGGCAAAGAAGAGGTACAAAATGACAGCCCTAATGAAAGTAGAACTTGGTATTCTTCTTTTGCCGTGCAAAACAAACCAACTTACTATTTTCAATCTATGTACAGTCCATTTTTAATCTGGCTGCATTTTGACGAAATCAAGTTTCCCTCTCATGCCTGCTCAGAAAACCTTGGACTCCATCTCAGCCTTAATGAGAATGGCGTCAGTAAACAAGGAGGTAAAGTACTATCAGGGAATGTTGTTGATAAGCTCACCCTTGCCAAAACATTCGACTTTTTACCCGCTAATCATTAATAGAAAAAGTGGTTAAAATAAAATGAAGGGGTAAGTGCCGACATTAGCGGCACTGACTCAACATATTGCATTCAAAGATAATAATATGGATCAACCGAACATTGCCAGACTCACCGATACTATGAATTATTAGCGCTTTGGTCTCTCATATTATTTCCCATCACCAAGGCCGATGATGATCTTACCTAGATGAGAAACGCCAATAAGGATTGGCATTCATTAAACTGCCTTAATCGACCCCCGATGGCATGTTTATGCTCAACCTG
This sequence comes from Shewanella surugensis, assembly GCF_023284005.1. Taxonomy (GTDB): domain Bacteria; phylum Pseudomonadota; class Gammaproteobacteria; order Enterobacterales; family Shewanellaceae; genus Shewanella; species Shewanella surugensis. The sequence goes on along the minus strand of NZ_JAKIKS010000068.1, from coordinate 947 downwards.
CTCAATATGAACGCGATATTCTGGGCTTTGAGAGAAAACCTCTTGAAAATTTTCAGCCGCCTGTACTCTATGGGCCTGGGTTGGAAATAATTGCCTGATTTTTTTAAGCTCACCATAATCGAGCCAAATACCGCCACAGCCGGGGCAGCTATCGACTTCAATCTGGTTTTTTGGGCTATAGAAATGTCGAGCCATAACAATGTCGCTGCATTTAGGGCAATGAATACGTGGTGTTACATCAACATCTGGATTATAAAAATCCTGTAAGTGTTCCACAAGCACTTCGCCTCGACGTTCTTGCTTTTCATCAAAATGCTGCAATTCGTGATGATCAAAAAAAACACCACCACAGCGTGTAGAATAATCGATACTGATCCCACCGACTTTCACCCGACTCAATAACGTCTTTGTTCTTGGGCATTGCATAAATATATCCTTATATTTTGTTTTTATTGTTTATTTTTACTTATTATATCATTGATATTTATGTGTTACTTAATAAAACAATCAACAAGCTATTCATGAGCAAAAATGACAACTGCACAACCCGCTAAAATTCAATATTGATCCCCGTAATCATTGACGCTGCCCTACTAATCTCAACGATTAATACCATTGTCTCTTGTTATGCAATGGTTCCACGCATTATGTATTGCGCTCCCTCAGCGCCACCAAGATACTCATCATCTAAGCTTTCGAAGCCACCTTTTTGATAACAAGCTTTAGCGCCCAAATTCTTACAGTTGACGGTTAAATAAATTGCATTGTAATTACCATAATTCACTTTCAGGTAAGGAAATATAGCGACGACGGCTTGAGTACCCATCCCCTTCCCCTGCAGGGCGGGAGCATACTTTGTCGGATAATTAACCAAAGAAAACTTTTGCCCTGTAATCATCGTCCCAACTCGCCTTTTTTAGCTTATTTCGCTGACTTGGCGCACCGCA
>NZ_JAKIKS010000067.1 GCF_023284005.1 Shewanella surugensis | reverse complement strand
CATTGATCGAACCACAGTGACACCGTAGAGGAGCGTACCAATAATAGCTGTGAAATTTGCTTAATAGTGAAGCCGTGATAACTGCTCAATATTGCATGAGCTCGAACTCTATAGCGATGTTTAGGATGATTCTTGAACGCTTCTTCTAGCGTGGTGAACTCATGAGGTAACAGGGCTCTAACTTGTTTCATTTATAAAAAGTGATAATTCATATGCTAGTGATAGTTATACAAAAATTTCGATATTGATACAAGTTCTATATCATTGGTAATGTAAAAAACATCAAAGATTAAATATTAACCTAATTGTTGGTAATTTTATACTCAGGTACTTAGCAAGCCTATTAGGCTGCCCAAGAGATTTATTACATGGAGTACTCAAACCTAATCCTTTGACAGATCATTTGGTCGAAGTCGACATTGCTGGAGTCAGTAATAATGACTTTTTGACAGGCGGCGTGAACAAAAGATTTTCAAAAGGGGTACTGAAAGCAATGGATGGTGTAGGTAAAGCTGATTTTATATTAGAGCATAAAATTGGTGAGTACATACAGAAGCAACCTAATAAAGATGAGCTGAGCCGATTTATTTCTTTGCAAACGCAAATAGAGACTCCACGGCATCTAGATCCTAATTATACCTATGCGGTTGTACCTATTTATGATCCTGAGCACGTTAAGAGTGCTGAGCTTGATGTGTCTATGGATAACCTATCTCGAGAAGATGTTGAAAATATTTCCTTACAGGCTGTTGATATATTAAGAGTTATGTATAAGTCAAAAATTTCACATGATGATCTTCATATGCATAATCTTATGGTCCATAGGGTAGGTGATGGGTCACAGATCCTACAGGCTATTGATTTTGGCCGGGGGAAAGTCGGAGATGACCCCGATCTGAATCCTTATGCTGATATTAATTATATGTTTAAAAGGAAGGGCATTAGTTTTGCCGAGACTTTTGCTCGAAATCATTTATTACCCGATGGTTCTGAAAAGAAGATGAAGCATTATCCTTTGCATAATTTATTGGAAAAGTTTGCGAAGGAGGGGACCGATCACACCTCATTATTGGATAATATTGGGACGAAATTAGTCTAGGACTTAGAGGCTGCTGGTGAAGATAATAGTAAAATTGACTTAGCATTTTTCTTTGCATCTAAAGCGTTAGAGCAAGCTTTTAGTCAGTTAAATCATTCTGAGGTAGTGTCAAGTGAGCGAATCAACCTTCAACATTTTGTTTAGGTAGGTCCTTGAAAAACATTAAAAGTAGTCGATTTTATTTGACTACTTTTAATGTGCTTATTTCATTATTTTTAGCCGAAAATTGTCATGATCTTCCATTGAGGGTAATGAGGGAAAAGCGCCTTTTTGAGTACATGCTATGGCACCACATAAGGTTGCAAAATCCATAATTGACTTTAGTTCATGCTCTTCATTAATAAGCTGGCTTAATATTTTGTTTTTATTAAGATATTCATTTAGTTGAAATAACATTGCCCCCACAAAGGCATCACCAGCAGCAGTGGTATCAATAACCTCTATATTGGGAATTTGACTTTCACCACAAAAGGTTGGCGTATAGTAGAGTACTGGTAGGTGACCATTGCTGATCATGATAATGGATACGCCATGGCTAAAACATGAGGCGATAAATTCAGACTCTTGTTGATGTTGCATTTGTGAGAGTAAAAAGTCGAGCTCTTCACGGGAGAGTTTTAATATGTCGCAATGGCGTATACATTGCCAGATCCGTTCATAGGCAAGTTGAGGAGCTTGCCATAAGTTTAAGCGTAAATTGACATCGAAACTACGAAGGCACCGGTGCGTTTTAGCTAAGCTTAAACCTTGCATAGTGGTTTCATAAATAGCCTCTTCTGTAAGGCTGTTTGAACAAATATGAAATAGGTTATTACTGGTGAAGGCTTGAATATTAAAATCAGTGGAGTGAAAAAGAAGATCGGCTGCAGGGGGTCGATAAAAGCTAAAACTGCGTTCTCCATTGGCATCTAAAGAGACAAAAGCCAGTGCTGTTTTGGCGATTGAGGTTTGTAAGCAATATTGCGTATCAACATTATGCTCATTGAGTGATGTTAACAGGTAATCGCCGAACATATCTTGACCTAGCATACCACAAAATTGACTTTTCCCGCCTAATTTGGCATAAGCGACAGTCACATTTGCGGGCGCTCCACCTGGAAACTTAGTGAAGGTTTCAGGGGTACCTCCATTGGATAAAAAGTCAATTAAAGCCTCACCAAATGCTAATAAACTCATGATGCTTTCTCCTTTAATTGCAGCGCTTTAATGACTTCGTAGCAAGCGCCCATGGTGTGATAATCGGTTTTCCCGCCAGCAGGGCTTTTAATATCATTATAGTGATTGTTGTTTGCATCTAATATGAAATACCAAGCGCCATGTTGATGATCGATCATATGCTCCCAAGAATAAGCCCAAATTTTTTGGTACCAGTGCCAATATTTATCTTTACCGGTCGTGATCGCCATTAAGGCTGCCGTAGCAAAACTTTCTGCCTGAACCCAAAAATATTTGTCACTGTCACAAATGTCCCCGTTGGGTGAAAAGCCATAAAAAATACCGCCATTGGTGTGGTCCCAAGCAGTATCGACTGCAGCATTAAACAGAAATTCAGCGCGTTCAATCATCCAAGGCTCTGGTTGGTGACGGTATAGAATACACAGCAGTTTAGCCCATTCTGTTTGATGACCGGGTTGATAACCCCATGGACGATACAAGTTTTTAGGGTCGTCTTTATTATAATGCCAATCGATTTTCCAATCAGAGGTGTAATGTTCCCAAATGAGTCCATGACTGAATGCAGCTTGTCTAACAGTGATATTATGAGCTAATAAATAAGCCCGCCTCAAAAATTTATTATCTAAGGTCACCTCAAAAGCGGTGAGCATTGCCTCGCACATGTGCATGTTGGCATTTTGGCCTCGATAATCACCAAGATGAGTAAAGTCGGCATTATACTCATCTCTGTATAGACCATATTCTTCATCCCAAAAGTATTTTTCGAGTTGTTGCCATGTTTGTTCAATTATATCTTTAGAAGAGAGGATCCCCGCTTTGAGGGCGACTGAGTGGCTAAGTAATACAAACGCCAAGCCATAACAATGGTTTGTATCATCTATAATGTTATTATCAGATAACTGCCATGCATAGCCACCCGTTTTGGGGTTTTTGTGTATGGTTTCTATAAAATCAATGCCATGCTGAACGACTTTTAAATAATCTTGCTGATTAAATTCGATAGTTGCCATAGCGTAATTAAAAATAAATCGACAACTGGAGACGAGATGCCGATCTTTAGTGTTATAAATGTATCCATTGGTGGAGAAGTTTTGAAAAAAACCGTTATCTTTGTTAATACAGTTAGGGTGGTAAAAAGCCATTGTCTGCTTGATGTGATCCTTTAAAAAATGAGGATCTTGAAAAGTGGGGTAGGTAGGGGGAGATTGTTTATCCATTTGTTTATCCATGCGTTTATTCTCTAGAGTAATAAGATCAATTAAACGTCACTGAGATGAGTTAATGCATTTTTTCATCGATTTAGCTAAATTTGGTTAGCTTGACATCATAGTCTAAAACGTTAGGGTTTGTTAGTTGATAAATTTAAACTGCGGCTCTTTGTGTCGCTGAAATTCATTGTTATAACGTCTATTATTGTGGAGCAAATTTGTGGCTGGAATACCGACACTTTCATCATCTACACAGTCTCAAGGTTCAACGTCGAATAATTATCGATTCCCTTTAGCTTCTATGTGTGTTTTGTTCTTTTTTATTGGTTTTATCACCGTGCTCAATGATGTGCTAATTCCACATTTAAAAGAAATGTTTTCTTTGAATTACACTCAGGCAATGTTGATTCAATTTTGCTTTTTTAGTGCCTATTTTGTCGTGTCAGTCCCTGCTGGTTTTTTGGTTCATAAAGTGGGATACAAAAGAAGTGTGATTGTTGGCTTGCTCACCACCGCGCTAGGATGTGTGCTTTTTTATCCTGCAGCTTCATTACATCTTTATTGGTTCTTCCTATTAGCGTTGTTCGTTTTGGCAAGTGGTTTAACTATTTTACAAGTATCCATAAATCCTTATGTTGTGGCTTTGGGGCCTGAACGTATGGCTTCCAGTCGACTCAATTTAGCGCAAGCATTAAATTCATTGGGGACGACAATAGGGCCCTTCTTTGCGGGGATGATGTTACTGTCTGCGGCGGGTATTGCTGCTGGAGCTTCAGCGGTAAAGCTGCAGTATTTGATGTTGGCATCAGTCTTAATTATTGCAGCGATTATTGTTAAAACGTTAAAGTTGCCCGAGATCAATCAGTCTAGTAAGCCATTGGAAGGAAATGATGGGAGAAGTATATGGCAGGCAAAACAGACCTTATTTGGGGCTGTAGCAATCTTTTTTTATGTCGGGGCTGAGGTGGGGATAGGCAGTTTTTTGATCAATTATTTTGAGTTGCAACATATTGGTAATATGCCTGCGGCAAGTGCTGCGCATTTTGTGGGATATTATTGGGGCGGGGCTATGATTGGCCGCTTTATTGGCTCTGTTGTAACACGTGTGGTTAAACCTCAGTTTGCACTTATGTTTAATGGCTCTATGGCAATTTTATTATTGTGTATTTCAATGAATACAAGCGGCCATGTGGCCATGTGGTCGATTTTAGCGGTGGGGCTATTTAACTCTATTATGTTTCCGACGATTTTTTCTTTGGCGATTAAAGGACTCGATACCCATACGAGTAGAGGTTCGGGTTTACTCTGTTTAGCTATTGTTGGTGGGGCGATTATGCCCTTAGTACAGGGGGGGATTGCTGATCTGATGGATGTACAAGCCAGTTTTATTATTCCTGCTTTAAGCTATTTAGTGATCATTGCGTTTGCCATTAATGCCTCTAGACTGACTGAGTGTTGGCGTCAATTGGAATTTAAATCATAAGGATGAGCACCCTTCGCTACGAAGGCTTGGGGTTTTTCTTTATCACGTTTTTTTTCGATCGGATATTTTAAGTTTGTAAACCTTCTTACCTATTCAATTTTCCTATCAACTAAACTGTTTATTATAAATACTTTCAGATTCAGCGAGCTTAACGTGATTAAAAGTATTCAAAATGATTACCAAGACAATGAACATAAGGATTTCAAGTATCGCTGGTGGCTGTTAACCGGTTTAGGGTTAGGTTTGGTTATTATTAATCTTGATGTGACTATTATTAACTTGGCTTTACCGGTTATAGGTAATGTTTTTTCTGCTCAAATATCTGAATTACAATGGGTTAATAATATTTATTTGATTGCCATGGGTGGCTTGGTCATTACCACGGGAAAACTTGGGGATCGTTTTGGACATAAGCTGATGTTTATGTCTGGGATTTGTGTTTTTCTCATAGGCTCTCTGATTGCGAGTTTTGCACCTAACTTATATACGATAATTGCGGGGCGTTTTGTTCAAGGAATAGGCATGGCGGGGGCTTTTGGGATGATATTTGTGGTTGCGGCAGGGCACTTCCCAAAGCGCCAGCAGGGACTTGTTGTGAGTATACTGGTTGTTTTTACGGCTGCAGCACAATCCATCGGACCCACTTTAGGTGGTTTCATTGTTGAGCATTGGGGCTGGAGATGGGCTTTTTTAATTAATGTGCCAGTGTGTTTGGTGTGTTTATTGATAGTACACATCACGGGTAGAAATGATAAAGGTAATGATAGAATCAAGATCCACTTTCCATCAAGTATTTTGATTTTAATATCTTTTTTATTAATTTTGTACGCATTCAATGTTGAATCCATCTGGAGTTTTAACAGTATACACTTTTACCTTCCGCTGATTGTCGGCTTAGCCTTATTAGTATTAACATTAAATTGGCAACGTTATTTGTCCCAAGCTTTGGTGAATCTCAGTTTATTTCGTCATCGATTATTTTTAGGATTATTGATTACTCGAGCATGTTTTCAAATGTTTTTTGGCTCTTTTTTGTTTGTACTGCCTCTATATTTAGAAAACATCTTATATTTTACGCCATCAGAAGCGGGGCTTATCATGTTGATCATGACAGGTTTTCTATGTTTATCTTCGATCACCGCGGGACGATTTAATAGTCGAATTGGCCCGTTACCATCGATAGTGGTGGCGCAATTTATTGGTTTTTTAGGGGCGCTTTTATTAGTGATGATGCCTGAAGAATTATCGTGGTTATACTTGGGTTCAGGCATGGTTTGTATTGGATTAATGACTGGGGTCATGTATTCATCGACAAACCTTGCTGCTGTTCAAGCAGCTCCTAAAAATGAAAAAGGCTCTGCTTATGGATTGTTTATTTCTAACACGTACCTTTGGTACGCTTGTGGTATTGCGTGCGCAGGGATCTTATTAAGTACAGTATCAGCGAGTGTTTTTATGTTATTGGCAGGCAATGTGATGACTCAAATGGGCGCGCCGAGTATTGAAAGTGTGCTTCCATTTATTACGGGAGCACAACCCTTAGATAAAATGGTCCCTTTGTTTAGTGAATTAGGCGTGCAGACGCAAGCTTTAGAGTGGGGGAAAGCAGCTTTTCATGCAGGTTTTCATGCGTTAATGTTGGTTTTTTTATTCCTATCTTTTGTGGGGCTTGTGGCGAGTTTATTATTTAAAGATGCTTCACATTTATTAAACACTGATTAAGTTTGTATTGAACATAGCATATAAATAATGATTAAGTTTTTATTTTGTTAATTTACAAGTAAATAATACTAGCAAGGTAACGTGTCATTAATTTAATTGATTTTTATATAATTATTATTATTTATGATATCTAAAATATGTTTATTCTGTTCTTGTATGATAAGCCTTCAGTTGTTAGGTCATGCAACCTTCGTCGTAGTTCTTTAATTAAACAATCATTAATTTCATCGAATTAAATATTAAATGTTGAGTAGCTGTCTTTAAATTTATTCATTTTATATTTTGACATCTGAAGTGGTTTATATATGATGCCCCGCTGTTTTGATGACTATAAAACCTTATAAGCGATTAATACTCCTAGGAAGGTTATGAAGACTGATGACCTTATTAGTTTATTCTTGTTTTTTAGCCATGAATTTATTTGGGTTGTATTCAAGAATTATAAGTTTGCTATTTTAAATTTTCATACTGAGAAAAGTTAATGCCATTATACGATGTTGTACAAAGTTCAAGTAAAAGTCCACAAACTTCAGAGCAAACTAGCGTAAGCTCTGTATCTAAAGGACAAAAAACCAGTGCCGCTCAACAAGATGTAAAGGACGTATATGAGCAACACTCACTAGAGCAAACTCAAGATATACTGCCGAGGTTATCACCATCACATATTATTGCTGCAACGCCCGAAAATCAAAAGAATAAATATCAACAGATTTTACTAAGTCCGATTTTCGTGTCTTCGACATATGAGAGCAATAGGTTAGAACCACGGGAATATAAAATAACTGCACTTGTTGATCGAAAAATACAACAACCGAATGTTGCGTTAAGCACTTTTTTTGGTCAGTTGAAAGACATACAAGTGGAAGTTATGCCTGGTGCCAATAGCGGAAATGAAAGTTCTACGTTTGATTTAATTAAAAACCTGAGAAATTTAGGCTACCAAGGCCATATTACGGTATTGACAAACGGCACGCCTGATCCTTTTAGGCATCATTATGAATTAAAAGTCGAAATAGATACGTCTAAAATATCGGCGACAGATTTTATTGATGAGTTTTTTAAGTATCAATCAAGTGCTGTGAGAGAAGAAAATGCAAAGATTGTGCATGTTAAAGTTAAAGATAATGGTGAATATGATGTCAAGTTGGAAATCAATGCACAATTAGGTAATTATAAGTTTTCCGAACCTTCTTCAGAAGAAATACTGGATTTCTTTTCTGCTAGAGCGACCTTATTAAAAGGAAAACAGATGCTTAAGGAGGGGAGTAATGATTGCAATTTACTCGACCTTACATCCGATGGAAAATACTTTGGTGTCACGAAGGAGATAGCTCGCCTGTCTAAAGATAATGTAGATGGAGAAAAAAGGTTATTTCCGAACATAAGTCCTAATAATAAGGTGACGATTAAATTTAGTCTTGAAATGTCATCTGAAGGCTATATCGATTTTGATAAATTGGAAAAGATCAATCCAAAGTATACTGAATTAGAGGGGGTCACTTGGATTAAGAAAGGAGATGAGCAAGATAGAACGGCAACAGCTAATCCAAATGAAACGATTTATATTCGTTCTGCAAATGATACAGTGGTTGATTCTACAAATGACTCAGGGGTGACACCTAAAGGATATTTACAGCTGCAACCTTTTCAGTGGCACTCAGAAGATAGGTTTGTTTCATATGATGGAAGCCGTGTTGATTTTCATACTAATACAGATGTATTAACTTTCCCTGGTACAGATGTGCGTACTGTCATGCCAAGAGATGCAAGTTATAAAACATTTGAACCAATAGCGCGTAAAGATTATGTCTCTCGATTGAATGAAAATGAGACCAGAGTAGGAGATCAAGCTACAGCGAATTTAAGTCAGATTTTTGCAAATACAATGCAAAAAGAGATGGGTTTAATGACGTCTTATGGTATTCATCAGGCTAAAGATGGCGATTCAGCTGCAGTGCTTGATTTAGTGACAAGAGGGCTGGTTGAAGCAGGCAAAAATGCAACCTTGCCAAGTGTTAATGTGATGCTGGTTTCTTATTCAGGAAGTGACTTAAAAGAAAAGCTTCCAAATGATAAGTCTGTTGAATATGTTCATATTAATGATGCCAGTTTAGCTGAAAAAATAGATCAAGCGAAGCAAAAGGGAGAGTCGAAATTATTTGTTGTGCATGCAAATGGGCTTCCTCAACCCATTTTTCAGATAGCCATGCAAGAAAGTACCTACCCTATTTTAACGGAAGGCGCCAATACTATGGGGCAGACATTAAGTTTAGGTAAAGAGTTGTTATTAGTTAATTATAACGATAAAGACACGTCTAGAACAACCTATCCAAATTATGATCTAGGCTTGATCCAAGATTTGGGGCTGGAAGAGACATTTGATAGTGAAAGCCTTCAAAATGGTCGTAAGCAATTATTAAAGTTGACCGATGTCATGTATAAGTCTATTCATTCAGATGAGGATGTTCAGTTTACTGCCAATGTTCTTTCTGGCAATAGTTTAGAAAGGCAAAGTGTTGTTAATTATTATCAAGCGTGTTCGTCAATTAAGTATCACCCAGTGATGGACCAAACAGCAGTTGGATTGTTGGCGTTATCAGAGTTAAAAGCACATGTGGTAGAACATGGCCCAGTACTCAGTATTGCCGATCAACAAAGATTTATAGAGATTAAAGAGCGCTATACTCAAATAACTGAAAGCTTAAGTGTTGAAGATAAAGCTTCTTTCATTAAAGTTGTAACTTCAAATCCGGTAGCGAAAATATTTGAAGCTAAGAAGGCTAATTTAGATATTGCTGAAGCACAGTTAAATCGATATCAGAAAATAGTGACAGAACGACGTATGCAAGAACCAAGACTGGTCCTTATAAAAGAGCGTTATGATCAAATAATTGGGAGTCAAAGGGATGAAGACAGAGCCGATTTCAGAGAGATTGTGACTTTAGTTCCTAAGCTAAAAATGTTTGAAGTTAAGAAAGTTGATGTAGATATGCTTGAAAATCAATTAAATCGATATCAGCAAAGAATTACAGAAAAGCGTGTACTAGAAAGGGAAAAAGCCAGCCTTGAAAGTGCATTTAATGTAATGAGAGCATTAGATGGTACAGCAAGTGTTACTATCGATTCTCAGGTTATTAGCAATCTTACTGAGCTTAGAGAGCTGTTAGATGGTGATGTGAGTGCGCTTCCTAGGTTATCAAATGCTGTAAACAGACAAGTATCCATATTGCAATCTCGAATTGAACTTGATGAGTCAGATTCAGAGTCAGAAGCAGGCAGTGTTGCACTTGGCTTTGGCGGTGATTCATCTTCAGATGAAGATGAATAATATTTATTAGTCGAATTATTGTTATTTAAGTGTCCTTTTTAGTTAAAGGATACTTTAGAGTTGAATGATTTGTAGTTTACATTAGCAGAGTTAAGCGAAAAGTATATGATTAGAAAAAACATGTTTTGTCAGTTGATGAGTGAACTTGCTCGAACTTTTAATATTGAAATGCCTGTTAGCCATGGAGATAATAACTATACGATATCTTTTGCAGAGGATATCAATGTATGTTTATATTTATCTGAAAAGAATCAATTAGCTCATGGAATGATTCAATTTTTAGAATTAAGAGAGGATCAAATTAGTAATGCCAATTTTTATCAGACTCTATTGCGATTGCAATTTTTAGGCTTAGATACCTCTGATTGTTTTTTTGGCATGGGAAATAATAATAAAAACATTTATTTGTTTAAGAATTTTAAGTTAAAAGAAATTTATATTTCTGACTTTATTGAGCAAATGACAGAATTGGTAAATGTATTCAAAAAGTGTCGAGAACAGTTTGCATTAAATGACTTACCTATGGCAACACCTGCTCGAAATATACCCAATCGTGAGTTTCGTATGTTAGTCTAATAGCTCATGACATTTTATTTTTAAATTGTTCAACATATGAGGAATACGCTTGTTTTCTAAACAGGGGGGAATACTGTAAAGGTTACAAATGTTATTTCTCTATGCAGGATACTTACAAAGCTAAATAAAAATTAACTGTCACGCTGATCCATGATGAACAATACTTAAGATCTATTCTGATCGGAGTGAAGCTGAATGAAGTTAATGCGATTTGGCCTTAAAGGTCAAGAAAAGCCGGGTGTGATTATTGATGGTAAAACCTATGACTGCTCGTTATTAGTCGATGATTGGGATGGTGATACATTGTCGAGTATTGATAAAGCTGACATTTTGCAGCAAGCCACATCGGGTAAACTTGTCCAAATTGGGGATACGGTGCGCCGAGGACCCTGTATTGCGAGGCCACCAAAACTCATTGGCGTTGGGCTGAATTATTTAGATCATGCACAAGAGTTAAGTTTAACGCCCCCTGATGAGCCGCTGATTTTTTTAAAAGCCAATAACATTACGGCGGGAGCCTTTGACGATCTTTATTTACCACCGCATGCAAAGCAAGTGGATTGGGAGGTTGAACTGGGTATTGTGATAGGTCAAGATGCCTTTAACTTAGATAATTTAGTCGCGGCACAAGAGGCCATCCTTGGTTATACCATTGTCAATGATATTACAGATAGACATTGGCAATTTGATCGGCAAGGGCAGTGGACGAAAGGGAAGTCTTACCCAGGATTTTGTACCGTGGGGCCGTGGATGTCTTTTAAAGAGGATATACAGGTTGATAATTTAGGGCTTTCACTTGCAGTTAATAATCAGCCAAAACAAAATAGTAATACCAAGCAGCTTATTTTTACGCCGGTTCAGCTGGTGCATTATATTTCTCAATATATGGCATTAGAACCGGGTGATTTGATCTGCACTGGTACGCCTGGTGGAATAGGCTACTCTTCTACCCCACAACAATTTTTGCATGCGGGTGATATTATCATCGCCAGTATTGAGCAGTTAGGGCAGCAAGAGCAGCGTTGTTATAGCTAGTGCTTTTCCTCAGTTAATCTCCGCTGAGTTTATTAATAAAAAGCCTTCATTATTAATAATATGAGGGCTTTTTATTGCAATAGATCACCAACAAGCGAGAGCGATCTATTGCATAAATGCGATTACTGTTGGCTCAGTTGCTCGCCGCTGTAATCTAATTTTTTGTAATTTTCTCCCATGGCTTCAGCGACTTCAGGTGGCATATAATTTTCATCATGTTTAGCCAACACTTCCGTCGCTTCAATACGATTAGGTGAAATAAGTATACCTTGAGCGACAATTCCCTGACCTTCTCTGAATAAGTCGGGTAATAAATCATCATATGTGACAATAATTTCGCCTCCAGAACCATCATGTATGACAAATTCAACATAGAGGCTTTCAGGATCTCTTGACATCGAGCCCATGGTGACCATGCCACCGACTCGGATCCTTTGCCCAATATCCGGCTTGATCCCTGTGTCTTTCTTACCTTGAAGGATCTCTGTTGGGGTGAAAAATAAATTCATATTACTATTTAATGCATAGAGCAATAAAGAAGCGACGGCAGTCACTCCTACGATAAGGGCTACGACTAATGTGAGTCGTTTTTTACGTCTTGAATTCACTTTATATCGCTCCGTCTTGATTTTAACAGCTGTTCTCTCAGTGTTTTTTTATTGATGTCTTGGAATGTTTTTTGTTTTTTATAGCGACTGAGTGCAATGAGTAACCCAAAACTAATGAAGGTAACACCATAAGATAGCCAGACATAAAAGGCGTAACCGCCCATATTGAAAAAATCACTGAGGTTGTGAAATTGCATCATTTGGCTCCTTCTATTTGCGCAAGCTCTCTTACCCAAGAACGCATACTGTTTCGCGCGAGAATTTCTGTACGAAAACGCAGTAATGTGATGGCACCTAAGAGTAAACCAAACCCAACAATATTAATCAATAGTGGATAGAGCATGTCACTAGACATCGTTGATTCTTCGATGATTTTAATGGTTGAAGGTTGATGCAATGAACTCCACCATTCAACAGAATATTTAATAATGGGAATATTCACGACACCGACAATCGCTAGAATCCCAGCCGCTCTAGCGGCCAGGACTTTATCTTCAAATGAGGCGTACAAAGAAATCACGCCTAAATATAAGAAAAGTAATACCAGCTCGGATGTGAGTCTTGCATCCCAGACCCACCAAGTGCCCCACATGGGTTTGCCCCATGCCGCGCCTGTAATGAGTGCAATGAATGTCATCACGGCTCCCACAGGTGCAATTGATGCGGCAACCCAGTCAGCAGATTTTATTTGCCATACCATACCGATAAAAGAGGCACTGGCCATGGCGATATAGGCTGTCATAGACATAGAGGCTGCTGGGACATGAATGAAGATGATGCGATAGCTGTCACCTTGTTGGTAATCGCTTGGTGCAAAAAGGAGTCCCCAGACGGTTCCTATCGCAATAAAGGCGAACGCCAAGTAGCTAAACCAAGGTAGCAGAGTGCTTGATAAACGATATGCTCGCTGAGGGTCGGCATAAGAATGTAACCATTTCCACATATTAATTAGTACTCACTCTCAATGAGGCACCAATAGCAAAAGGTGCCAAAATTAATGATGTTATTAGCATTGCGCCTATGATGGCAAGTTGTCCGGTGTAAGCTAAGTTCATACTGGCCGCATCAATGGCGCTGGTTGAAAAAATCAATACCGGAATGTACAAAGGTAAAATGAGCAAGCTGAGCAATACCCCTCCTTTGGGGAGACCAACAGTCAGTGCAGCCCCAATGGCCCCTAATAAACTTAAAATGGGCGTGCCGAGGGCTAGGGTCATCAATAATGCTTGATAGCTTTGATCATCAAGGTGTAAAAGTACCGCAAGCAAAGGGGCGATAAGAATAAGCGGTACGCCCGTTAATAACCAATGGGCAAATACTTTTGCTAACACTAATAATGTTAGCGGGTGGGGGCTTAGCAGCATTTGCTCAAGACTACCGTCGAGGTGATCGGCTTTAAAGAGTCGCTCTAGAGATAACATGGATGATAATAAAGCGGCGACCCAAATGATCCCTGATGCAATACGACTTAATGTTTGTGGTTCGGGGCCAATGGCAAGGGGGAATAGGATGATCACTAATACAAAAAATAACAGTGGGTTAAAAATATCACTACGATGACGTACAGCAACGTGTAAATCACGTAATAGCACTGTTAGAAATGCTTGAGAATAACTCATGTTGTTTTGCATAGCATTTCTCATATCAGACTATAATCAAGCTGAATTTTTTTGAGTGAATGATGATCGATGAGATTCATATCTTGATGCGTTGTTAAAATGACACAACCTCCACGATTAGCATGCGCTAGAAATAACTGTTCCAGTATGATGACCCCTTTTTTATCAATAGCGGTAAAAGGTTCATCTAAAATCCAAATATTAGCATTACTGTGCCATAAGCGACCCAAAGCAGTGCGTCGATGTTGCCCCGCAGATAAGTGGCCTGTCAAACTATCTTCAAAGCCGCTTAAACCCACTTCATTTAAAATATCAATACAATCAAAATTAGAGTAACCCATTAATTTAAAATTAAAGTTTAGGTTTTCTGCTGCGGTTAATTCACTTTTTACGCCAGGTAAGTGGCCTAAATATAACAACTGGTTTTGATAGTCATCACGGCAAGATTGGATAGGCTTTTTATTAAACAGTACCGTTCCAGAGTATGGGCGTGAAAGTCCTGCTAAAATACGCAGTAAGCTTGTTTTCCCAGCACCATTAGGACCTTCAATTTGAACAATATCGCCACTGTTAATATCGAAACTCAACTCATCAAATAAAATGCGTTCTTCACGGATACAGGTGAGTTTTGCCGCAGAAACGAGAGTGCTATTAATTATTGGTACTGCCACTGCCACATTATCTCCTAGCACAATCACTTAGTTAAAGTCATGATTTATAATGATGTTATTACCCTTAATGGGACTGATCAGTGCTATTTTGTTCGTTGAACGAGCGATTATTTTAAATCATACTTTTTTATATTACGTTGAAATTCACGAAATCGGAATACACCGGAGACCATGCAATCGCTGCTGATATTAACATAAATAGGCCAAGGGGTTTAGTATTGGTTAATGTTGTGTGTCAGATCTTTGATCTGGGTATCGAGTTTGAGGGCTTTTTATTCAGTAAAGGAAGCATATTGACCCCATTTAGAGTTCACATCTGTTATTTAGTAATAACTAATGTTCTATTATAGCGTTATTTTTGTACTAAAATCGAGACCTAGGTGGCATTCTAGTCACAAAAAGGTGAGGTTTATTGCCTTTTGTAGTAGGCTTGTCGCGCTAAAAAGAGTCTGCTTAATTGGATCGATAGACCCAATTTTTAATAAATAAAAAGCGGCGTTGAGCTTTGTATGTATTTGCATTAGGAACATAAATCATGAAAAAACTGTTAGCAATGACTGCAGTAGCAGCATTAACCTTGTCGGCTAACGTTTTCGCCCAAACAGGCGAAGAAGTTTATAACAAGGCATGTACCATATGCCACAGCATGGGCGTTGCCGGTGCACCAAAAGTAAACGATGTTGCCGCTTGGGAACCTCGTCTAGCTCAAGGGATTGATACCTTAATTTCGACTGTTAAAGTGGGTAAAACAGCTATGCCACCAGGGGGTATGTGCATGGATTGTACTGATGAAGATTACAAAAATGCAATCGAATTTATGTCTAAGGAAAAATCATAAATTGATTTATCTTTTACATTAAAAAAACCGGCAATTGCCGGTTTTTTATTTTATCTATATTGAGATGATTTAAGGCACTATTTGACGAGTGTGTTGAGTTCAAGTTGTGCATTTTCTCCAACCACTAGGCTAGCAATGTGCCCCTTAAGATCCCCTGCTTGAGGTTTAAGGTTGTTATTTTTTGATAACACTGCAATCACTTCAACGGCTTCTCCCTTAATCAGTTTTTGTTCACTGAGGCTATCGCTGTTTGTTAATACCACTTGAGTGGGTAATGCGTCAGCAGAGACTTTGATGGCGACTAAAGGCACTTGAGGAACTGTCGTTGTACGAGCAAAAACAAATAATGTATCACCCGTATTAATGTGTGACTGAAGAGCCGATGCCACACTGATATTGAGGGTGAGTGTATTATTTAATTCCGTTTCTATTGCGGCCTGCGGATCGGGCTCTTTCAGTTGTGCTTTGGCATTATTGATTGCATTACTAATAGCCACTCTATCGATATTGTCTTGATTTGTATCGAGAATAAGTTGCCATGCATCAATAGCCGCTTGATATTGCCCATTCAGGAATGCATCCATGCCAACCAGTAAAAGCGTGGAAGGATCGGTAGGGTTGAGTGTTAAAGATTGCTTAATGAGTGATTGTATTTCCGGTGTGAGTGTTTGCTGGGCATCGTAATACATTGCTGTGGCTTTAGGGCCGAGTAATTCAGCATGAATACCAGCCAAATCAATGGCTGTGTCGAAAGCATTAATGGCGGCTTTATATTCATTTGTTGCCATGTAAGCATGACCTAAGCTAAACCATAATTGGCTATTATCGGGTTGAATTTGAGCTTGTGCTTGCATCATTTCGATGCGCTGCTGCATACTCAAGGGGCCTTTTTGCTGACTTTTAGGTGAGTTAGCCCATGCTAATGCTTGATAAGCACCGATAGAGGAGTAGAGGTAGCCAGATATAGCGAGAACAACCAATGTCATCAAACTAGGCCAAAATAAGCCCTTAGGTTTAATGTGGGGCATTAATGCCTCATCTTCACCTTGTTTAATATCTTGTAGTAGGCTAATTTCAAACTCTTGCTTAAGGGAATTAAACTCGTTTTGATCTAATAAGTTATCTTTTAGTTCTTGCTCTAACACATGTAGTCTTTGATTAAACAAAGTGAGATTGGTTTGTTTGCGGACGGTTTTCGTTGCTGTTTTTAATAATGCAGTTTGACGAAAATGAGGTAACCAGATCAATAGGATACTGACTAATATGAATAACGCTAAAAAAATCCATAATGTGGTCATTATTTTATTTCACTTAAATTGGATGATCAAAAAGGCGGAGTACCGCTGAGTTGGTTGCCGATTATACATTCATTACACACTAATATAACCTTAATTTCTCAGTCTTGAGTTTTGCTTCACATTTTGAGTGCATTGTTGGGCGATTAACGGGGTTGCTATGAGACTCATCCCGCATATTTTTGCGAAATAAGCAGACATAATGCGATACAAACACTAAAATAGCGCAAATTAACACCTACGCTAAATGATTAACGAGCGACAGAAGGATGATCCTTTTTGATTATAAAATATATAACAATATGTTATTTGGAACGATTTGCTCAGTTGAACGTTTTATTGAACAGCAGTGGGAAAGCGATAATGGCATATATCGTTTTGAACTCGTTTGTTGAGTTAGGCCTACCCAATATTAAAGAGGTAACAGCATGATCCCTGAACTTGGACATTTTTCGCTAATATTAGGCTTGGCTTTTGCTGTGCTATTGGCGACGGTCTCATTAGTGGGTGTGGCTCGAAAAGATCAATATCTTGTCGGTTACGCACGCCCTTTAACTTATGGCATGTTTTTGTTTATTTGCTTTTCTATTCTCGCTTTGGGTTACAGTTTTGCTGTTGATGACTTTTCTGTCGCCTACGTGGCTAATCATTCGAATTCTTTATTGCCCTTTTTCTTTAAATTGGCTGCAGTCTGGGGAGGTCATGAAGGATCGTTATTGTTTTGGGTGTTCGCGTTATCTGTATGGACATTGGCGGTCGCTTTATTTAGCCGCAATCTAGAAGCGGCCTTTACTGCTCGAGTCTTGGCGATTTTAGCCATTATCATCGGTGGTTTTATTTTTTTTATGCTGTTGACTTCGAATCCTTTTGAGCGCTTATTTCCCATGCCGATGGAGGGGCGCGATTTAAACCCTATGCTGCAAGATGTGGGGTTAATTATTCATCCTCCTATGTTGTATTTGGGTTATGTCGGTTTTTCTGTGAGCTTTGCTTTTGCCATTGCGGCGCTGATGAGTGGACGATTAGATTCTGCTTGGGCGCGCTGGACACGCCCTTGGACTCTGGCTGCTTGGGTATTTCTAACGGGTGGTGTCGCATTAGGTTCTTGGTGGGCTTATTATGAACTAGGCTGGGGAGGTTGGTGGTTTTGGGATCCAGTTGAAAATGCTTCTTTTATGCCTTGGTTAGTGGGTACGGCATTATTGCACTCTTTAATTGTCACAGAAAAGCGTGGCACGTTTAGAAACTGGACTGTATTGCTCTCCATTTTTGCTTTTTCTTTAAGCTTGCTGGGCACCTTTATTGTTCGCTCTGGGGTGTTAACCTCAGTGCATTCTTTTGCATCCGATCCGGGTCGAGGCATGTTTATCTTGCTATTACTTGCGATCACAGTGGGAGGCTCATTAACCTTATTTGCTTTTAGAGCCAGTAATCTGAAGAGTCCCGCTAGGTTTGAATTAATGTCAAAAGAAACCATGTTATTAGCGTGTAATTTGATTTTGACGGTGGCCTGTGGAACCGTGTTGTTAGGCACGCTTTATCCTTTGATTATTGATGGACTTGGCATGGGAAAAATTTCTGTCGGCCCGCCTTATTTTAATGCGGTATTTGTGCCTATCGTATTGGTACTCTTTGTTGTCATGGGGATTGGTCCTCTTATTCGCTGGAAAAAGGCTAAAGCGGGAGAGCTACAAAAGCAGTTATTATTACCAGGAGTCATCGCTTTATCGGCTGGTATTGCAGTGCCTTATATTGCTGGTGGTGAATTTAAGCTTTGGGTGATGTTAGGGATTAGTGCTGCAGTTTGGGTAACGTTAACGACATTAAGAGCGGGGTATAATTTATTACAGACAAACCAAGGTCAATTACAGTTTAGGCGTTTAAGTGGCAGTCAGTGGGGGATGTTGATTGCGCATTTAGGTATAGCGGTATCGATTGTTGGTGCGACGATGGTGTCTAATTATTCTGTTGAAAAAAGTGTCCGTATGGGGCCTGGGATCACCCAAGAGTTAGCGGGTTATGAGTTTACTTATCTAGAAACCAGACAGGTGCCGGGGCCAAATTATATGGCTCAGCAAGGGCAAATAATGGTTGCCAAAGATGGCAAACAAGTGGCTTTATTGCAACCGGATAGACGTCAATATACGGTGCAGGTTATGAGCATGACCGAGGCGGGTATTGATTGGGGGCTGTTTCGTGATCTTTATGTCACTATGGGGGATCCCATAAACAGCACCGAATTTGCTGTACGATTGAATTATAAGCCTTTTGTTCGTTGGTTATGGTTCGGCGCAATCTTCATGATGCTGGGGGGGTTATTAGCTGCATTAGATAAGCGTTATCGTGAACGAAAAACAGCGGCAGTGACGAATAAGGTTACACCAACTCAAGTACAACTCGTGACGATATAGCAGGCGAAGCAGATGAAAAAATTAATATTATTTATTCCATTGGCCATCTTTTTAGTGATGGGTGTGCTCTTATATCGTGGTTTGTTTCTTAATCCACAAAAACTAGATTCAGTGCTTGAAGGTCAGCCTGTTCCTAGTTTTGAGTTGCAACGTTTAGAAAATGCTGATGAGTTACTCAACAACACCAATATTCAAGGTCAAGTGTCATTACTGAATGTCTGGGCGACGTGGTGTCCATCATGTAAGTACGAACATCCTTTTTTGATGCGTTTAGCCAAACAAAATATTTTACCTATCTACGGCATTAATTATCGTGATGAGCGTGATGCGGCGATTAAAGAGTTGGCCACAGAAGGTAACCCCTATGTACTCAATTTATTTGATAATAAGGGGCGTTTAGGCTTAGATTTGGGGGTGTATGGTGCACCTGAGAGCTTTCTTGTGGATCATAAAGGTATTATTCGGTTTCGCTTTGCAGGCCCAATAGATAACCGAGCTTGGACTGAAACCTTATTCCCTATGGTTAAACAGCTTCAAGCCGAAGCGCGTGAGGCAAATCGATTATGATCGCCTTGGGTTATAAACGATTTATCTTGTGTATTTGGTTTAGTCTGAGTGCCGTTTTTTGGATGAATACGGCGGCGAATGCGACGCCTGTGGATACTTATCAATTCAAATCAGAGGATAATCAAGTACGAGCGCTTTCTATCGCAAATGAATTGCGCTGTCCGCAATGCCAGAATCAAAATTTAATCGACTCAAATTCTCCTGTAGCACATGATTTACGTTTAGTGGTCTTTAAAATGGTTGATGCAGGTAAAAGTGATAGTGAAATCATTGAATTTATGACCAGTCGTTATGGTGAGTTTGTGCTTTATAAACCTAAAATGGAACCTAAAACCTATTTACTGTGGTTAGGACCATTAGGGTTATTATTAACCGCATTTATTATCGGTTTATTTTTGATTCGAAAGCACAGTTCACGGACTAATGTCATGCAGTCGATGAGTGATGATGAGCAAAAAGAACTAGCAGACTTACTCAGTGAAAATAAAGAGTAGTGGGCCGTGATTAAAAAGAGGGGAGACTGTCGGCTGACAGTCTCCCCTCTTTTTAATACTGATCCTTAGGCAAACTATAACCCTTTGCTTTTATAATGCTTTTTATCGAGTGTGTTGTTTAGGCTATCCACCGTTGTTGTCACGGCTAAATCGCCCGTTACGCTGGTAGCAGTGCGGATCATATCCATTAACCTATCAATTGCTAATACGATTGCTATACCTTCGATAGGTAACCCACAAGTCGCGACAACAACAAAGAGTCCTGACATGGCCACAGCTGGTACGCCCGCCGCACCAATAGAGGTGATTATAGAGACAAAAATGATTAATACATATTGTGGCGTAGATAAGTCTATACCAGCGATATTGGCAATAAAAATACTGCTTAATACATAGTTTAACGACGATCCATCCATGTTGATGGTCATCCCTAACGGTAAGACAAAATGTGCCGTTTCTTTAGACACTCCGAGTCGTTTTTTGGCCACATCGAGCGTTATAGGCAAGGTCGCTACACTGCTA
This sequence comes from Shewanella surugensis, assembly GCF_023284005.1. GTDB lineage: Bacteria > Pseudomonadota > Gammaproteobacteria > Enterobacterales > Shewanellaceae > Shewanella > Shewanella surugensis. Next base: position 8,905 of record NZ_JAKIKS010000067.1, on the reverse strand, counting down.
CTGGACGAAAAAGCCATGAGTTGAGCACTGATGACTTTCTTGAAAAAAGGTAGCGGAGAAACCTTAGCGATCAATGTGAGTAATAATGCATAAACACCGTATATTTGCGTTAAGCAAGCCACATAAACCAGTACTAATAGCTTGATGAGTGGCGTGAGTACATTAATGCCTTGAGTACCAGCGATAACGGCAATAATAGCAAAAATCCCTACGGGCGCAATTTTAATGACCAGCTGCATTAGTGTTAGCATGACATCACCCATAGAATCGATGGCGTTTTTAAAAGCATTGCCTTTCTCGCCGCTTAAATTAATGGCAACGCCAATGAAAATTGCAAATACAATGGTTTGGATCATATTGCCTTCAGCCATGCTGGCAATAGGATTGGTGGGAAAGATGTCGACTAGCATATTGATGATGGAAGGAGGCGCAATAGTGTCACTATTAGTGAAACTAATGAGAGGCAGGCTATTACCTAAATCACCGACATGAAACACTAAAGCAAAAGTGAGCCCGACAAGAGCTGCCATTAATGTGGTTAAAATATAGAGAGAAACAGAGCGTAGACCAAGATGGGTGAGGTTGGATAAATCTTTATTGGCGGTGATGGCAGTAATAATACAACTAAAGACTAAAGGGATAACTAACATTCGAATTAAGTTTAGAAAGATATCGCCGACAGGTTGTATAACGTCAATGGGGGGACCAATTAAATAGCCTGCGATGGCCCCAAGAAAGACACTCAATAATATTTTTAGCCACATTTGCATAGCGGACTCCATTTTATTATCTAATATTATTACGTTGCCAGCATTTTTAGTGGATGAATAGTCGAAAGTTTGTAAAGTTGATTAATATTTTATTTTTCAACGCTTAAGTAAAGCAAGATGATTACGTACCTTAATGATAACTAATGTTTTTTATATTATTCATATTAATAATGTTTTGTTTCTATATGTGTGTTTAATATTGTTAAATTGATATGTCACGGGTATATGTTGAGTTGTAGTCCGTTAATCTTGAAGATGTGGGCTTTATACTTCGGTGAACGAAGGAGTGTACTTCTGAGAAGCTTCATTTCGTCACGTCAGTGTAACGAAATGAATAAATGAATACAGAAAGTTTAAGCCCCTTCGTAGCCTAATTGTCGCCAAGCTTCGTAACTAATGATAGCGACTGAGTTTGATAGATTTAAACTACGACTGGTTGGCATCATAGGGATCCTTAGGCGCTGTTCTAAGGGGGTGGCATTGATGATATCCATAGGTAACCCACGTGTTTCAGGCCCGAATAGCAATACATCGTCTTTTTTAAATATAATGTCTGAATGAGGACGGCTACCTTTGGTTGTGCATGCCATAATGCGTTTTCCTGCCATGGCTTTTAAAAAGGCATCAAAATCAGGGTAGCGAGTCATATTGGCCAAATCACTGTAATCAAGCCCCGCACGACGTAATTTTTTTTCTTCTAAATCGAAGCCTAAAGGCTCAATCAAGTGCAGCTGACAGCCATTGTTGGCTATTAGGCGAATAATATTTCCGGTATTAGGTGCGATTTCTGGTTCGTATAGCGCAATATGAAACATGACAGCCTACTTATAAAAAATGAGCGAAGATTATAGCAATAGTGTATTTAAGTTTAAACGGATGAGCCGATCATCTTGTGAAAAAAGATGATTGGCTTTGTTGTGGTAGTGAAATAGTGACTTTTAAGCCATGAGGTTTAATATTTTCCGCTTTGATACGGCCTTCATGTGCTTTAATACCCGCATAAGTAATGGCGAGTCCTAACCCCCAGCCACCAGTTTCTCTTTCTCTGGCAGATTGCGGACGATAAAAAGGTTTAAAAATAGCCTCGAGATCATTCTCATTACTTATCCCTGGACCATCGTCAAAAATTTCGATATCGACATGGTGGTTGTGTTGCTTTGCACAGATGGTAATACTGTCATTAGCATATCGAATGGCGTTGCGTAATAAGTTTTCAACGGCTCGAGATAAAGGCTTTGGATAAACGGGTAATGTTATCGATTCTGAAATTTCAATATTCAGTTGCTTATGTTGTTGACCCGCTTCAAAATCAGCATCATCTAATACTTGGCTGAGTGTTTCAGCCAATTCTAATTGTACTTTTTTATCTTGAGTGTTTAGCTTGAGTCTAGACAGCTCTAAAAGCTCCGCTATCATTTTTTCTAACAGCTCAGCCTCATAACCAATGCGAATAATTTCTTGGGTTTCTTGACCTTTTTTACGACTAAGTGCTAACGATAATTGTAATCGAGTCAAAGGGGTACGTAATTCATGTGAAATGTCACTGATCAGTCGTTGTTGTGTTTTTACCATGTCTTCAACGGCATCGGCCATACCGTTAAAGGCTTTTGCTAATTGCCCAAATTCATCTTGGCGCAGAGTTGTTTTAATATTAACACGGCTGCCTAAGTCTCCTTTAGCTAACGCATCTGCACTGGATTTTAATGAGCGCAGAGGTTTGCCTAAATTCCAAGCAAGTAAACCACATAATAAGCCGGATAATAAAATGGCTAAACTGAGCGTTAATAGTTTATTCTCGGTAAAAAAGAAAAACCAAGGACGTGGTCGATGATCTGGTGCATGGCCATACAGTGAATATTGTTCTCCGCCCACATTAAATTGGTAAGGTCCGAACATCAGTTCATCTTCAAATTGGTATTTTATAGGGCGGTTAGAATTGTCAGCCATTAAAACAAATCGTCTTAACATTTTGGAATTTCTGGCGTTATTTAATAGTTTCCCATGCTCGTTGATAATAAATAAACGCACAGGTTTACCTTGCGGGTCACGGAAACGATAGAGCCCTTGCCAAGCTTGCTGTGAGGCTAACAACTCAGGGTTATCGATGATTCGGTTAGCCACCGAGACTAAGATATGGTGCAATGGTGGTGGGATCGGTACTCCACTGTCGTGATTTTGCTGTAATAAGGGTAAGATCCCGACAGTGGCAATAATCAAAGAGCTGCAGATCCAAAAGCTAAGTAACAGTTTAACAAACAGACTATTAGGTATTTTTTTCATTAGGGGAGCCAAATGTAACCTTTTCCACGAATGGTTTTTACTCTGGGTCTTGCATCTTTACGTTCAGGCATTTTTTTTCGTAAATTGGATAAATGCATGTCGAGACTTCGATCGAAGGGCATGAGCTTTTTGCCTAATACGCTTTCACTGAGTGTTTCCTTACTGACCAGTTCGCCAGCATGCTGAACTAATTCATGCAGCAAGCTGAATTCAGTGCCTGTTAGTAAAATAAGCAAGTCCTGACAATAGACTTCTTGCCTCGTTGGGTCGAGTTGTAAATCGCCGAAGTCTTGTATGCTTTTTGGGGTATTTTGAGGTAATAAATGCGTTCGTCGAATGATCGCACGAATTCGAGCGACTAATTCTCGATCGTTAAAAGGTTTTGGTAGGTAGTCATCGGCACCAATTTCTAAACCTACAACGCGATCAATTTCATCGCCACGAGCGGTGAGCATTAATACTGGTGTTTGTTTTTTATGCCGTATAGCGCGTAGCACTTCAAAACCGTTGAGCTTGGGTAACATGACATCCAATAGAATAAGATCAAAATCTTGTTCTAAGGCGAGATCTAAGCCCACTTGTCCATTATGAGCTAGGGTGAGTTGAAAGCCTTCTAGCTCTAATAGTTGTGCGAGTAATTCAGAAAGGCCTAAATCATCATCGATTAATAATATGCGGTTCATACGTCTCCCTTAACATTGACAAAATCCAAGTAACTAAAAGTATGGAGATATGAACAGTATACTGTGTTTGATGTCAATTGTGGTTTTCTTGTGTAAGTATATGTAAATATTGAAATCATAATGGTTTTTATATATAGATAATTATTATTCTACAGGTTTATTTACAGTCATTTACCCCAGTTATTCTCACATTGACATAGGTGCTGTCTATACTAAATAACAGAATAAACACAGCTAACTTCTTAGCTGTTAAAGATAACGTAAACTAAGAGGCTTCAAACATGAAATCAAAGACATTAAAAGCAGGTCTATTGGTAGTATTAGCAAGTACTTCTCTGATCACCAGTGTAGTCAATGCTGAAGATGGTAGCAATACATCAACTGAGCAAAAGCGCATGAAGAGCGATCACGGCCAAGATCGTAAATTAAAGAGCATGTTACATAATCTTGATTTAACGGATTCACAGAAAGCACAAGTAAAGAGTTTAGTTGAGGCCAGTAAAGCGGCGAAGAAAGACAGCCGTTCTTCTGATGCAGATCGTCAAGCGATGAAAGAGCAGATTTATACGTTAATCTCTGCGCCCACTTTTGATGCAGCGAAAGCGAAGCAGTTAATTGCATCTAAGCAAGATAAGCGTGAAGAAGGTGTCGTTAATATGCTGAGATTACAAAATGAGGTATATCAAGTACTGACTCCAGAGCAAAAAGTAAAGTTTAAAGAGAATTTTGATAAGCCACATAAAATGAATAAAGTGCCTCATCAGCCAACACGATAAATATAATATTTAAATAGCGACCTAACCCTATTTGCTTTTTATGTGAATAGGGTTGCTGACTTTTTTCGAGCTTAATGCATTAAGCTTTGCATGAGCAAAATATAATGAAATTAATTTAATCTTTTTAATTTTTTATCGACTTTATTTTTTTGATAAGAATCAATGTTGTTGGAGTTATCACCTCTGTTTTATTTATAATAACGCCCTCTGTTAAGTTTACATTCAGCTTTGATTTATTCTAATTTAAAAACATGTAATTATATAATGTTCGACCTTTTATTATACGATGATAATAGTTTGTTTTTATTTTTATAAACATTGTTTTCTGGCTAGTACTTTAGTCGATCAAGTCTGTTTATTTCTTTTTCTCGATGTTAATCTCCGCCGCCTTAGAATGAGATGAATCAATTAATCGGATTAACAATGAAAACGTTTTTGACTGCTGTAACATTATTATTAACTTTAGGTTGTGCAAACACAGCAATGGCTGAAACCAATGATACTGGCTTTTATGTCGGTGGTGATATTGGTCGTACTCAATTAAAATTTGGCTCACTTTTGGATGATTCGACTACCAGTGTTGGCGCTTATGGTGGCTATCAGTTCAATGAGTGGTTTGCGATTGAAGGTCATGTTTTTGGTACTGCTGATTATGATACGGGTTTAGAAGGACAAAGTGGTTCTTATAACGGTAATACTTTTACGATTACTAAAGCAGATGTGTCGGCAGCTGCGATTTCTATTACACCTAAGGTGACATGGCAGATTAATGAAATCTTCTCCGCTTATGCAAAGGCTGGTATAAGCTATATGCAGGTTAATTCTGAGTGGGGCGCAACTTTAAACGGATCTTATGGAACGAGTTCTCTAGACTATGACGGTTTCGGCTATGTTCTTGGCGCTGGTGTGAATGCCGCAATCACACCACATTTAGTGGTTCGTTTAGGTTATGAGTTTATGAATGGCGATCTTGAGACTAATGATTCGCTAGCTCAAGCGACTAATATGGATAAAATGGATACCGATTTATCACAATTTAGTTTAGGTCTGCATTACCAATTCTGATTGTAGGGTAAGTTATCATTAAAGTATTATTATTGATGGTAGCCGATTAATGAAAGAGAGCGTAAGCTCTCTTTTTGTTTAAATGGAGGCTCTATTTTTAGTGACATATTCCACCCCACCCACTTTTTTATTCTGTTGAATACACTCATTTCTCTCCTGTTATTAAATTTTATTTTAAATCCTAATTCATTCTCAGTTCACTCGGCATTAATTCAATAAATTGCAGATCTTTTTAAAGTAACCCATCTTCTGAGTCCTTAATGGTTGTCAGTATAAAAGTGTCGACATCAGTAAATATTTCAACTAGCTTATTATTTTACCATTGAACAATGGCATTATTTTGAAGTGAGATGATGATTGTTGCATGGTGAACGATGAACGATTATATATTTTAACTATTTGATTTATATGTTAATTAACATTATCTACACAAGGAGTTGTGATGAAGAAAATCATTTTACTGAGTTTGTTATTATTATCCACTTTGGCTGTCGCTAAGCCTCAATATCCCGGTTTTTATGTGGGCGGTGATATCGGCACGACTCGATTAAGTTTCGATGATCTTAGTGGTAGCGATTCAGCTGTTAGTTTTGGTGCGTATGGTGGCTACAACGTTAACGAATGGTTTGGCATCGAAGGGCACTTGTATGGTACCACCGATTATAGTGATGTGAATGGTGAAAATATTAATGCTGGCGTTTTTTCGGTGACGCCAACATTTACGCTCAATTTTAATGATATGTTCTCGGGCTATTTAAAAGGGGGCATCTCTTATATTGATATTAGTTTCGAACAGGATACGGCTTATTGGGGGACCTATACGAATGATTTAACGGGTATCGGCTATGTGCTTGGTGCTGGGGTCGATGCTGCTGTGTCTGAGCATATAGTGATACGTTTGGCTTATGAGTTTACCTCGGGTGATTTAGAGTTTGATAATAACTATTATTATTATGATCGCAATTATCAAACGAATTTATCTCAGTTTAGCTTAGGTGTGCATTACCTATTTTAAATTCAGATGGTGTATTCTAGGCAACTTTATTCAGATGTTCTTGTTGCCTTTTTAGCCTATTTATCTAAATTTTTGGCGAGTAAAAACTTATAACAACTTCTTTGAAAACAAAGATATTATCATTTGGTTTTATTTTTATTTTTATTTTTGTTTTTAAAGTGGTTGTAATGAAAAAATGTTATGGGTCGGCTTTGTTGCTAATGGCTCTTTTAGGATAGGCTTCAGTGGCTGCAGAGACAGATAGAGAAGGTTTTTATGTCGGTGGTGATTTAGGCTCAACAGAATTAAGTTTTGATGAGGGAAGTAAAAGCCAGTCGGAATAAAGTTTAGGTCTCTATGATGGGTATCATTTTTCAGATTGGTTTGGCATAGAAGGACATATTTTTGGTACCGGTGATTATAGTGATGATAGTGATGATAGTGATGATAGTGATGATAGTGATGATAGTGATTTCGATAGGAATGCATCGGCTTTCTCTGTTGCTCCAAAGATCACGTTACACTTTAATGATATTTTCTCAAGTCATGTAAAAGCAGGTCTTACGTATATCGTTATTTCGAATGAAGTTGATACTGGTTACTGTACCTACACGAATGATTTAAGTGGTGTAGGGTATACGCTAGGTGTGAGTGTCAATACTGTTGAAGTCGAGCAAGGCGGCGAAGAAAGAAGGTCGTTATTCCGATGAGGAGCGTTAAGCGATGAAAGCACATATTTATGCATTAATTGCTGCGCCCACGTTTGATTAAGCTAAAGCGAAGCCATTAATCATATCGGAGCAAGATAAGTGAGAAATGGGGGCATGCTTAAATTACACAATGAGGTGTATCAAATTCTGACTTTAGAGCAAAAAGTGAAATTTAAAGAGAATTTAGATAAGCCACATAAAATGAATAAGGTGCCCCATAAACCGACTCGATAAAGGTTTATGTTAAAAAGTTTTCGGTTAACCTTATTTGTTTATTATTAATTTAAGGTATTTTAAAAATAAATGGCATGATTTAATTACTTTGTAAAGCTCATGTGCCTATAACATATTGTATCTACTGCTCTAATAAAAATACTTTTTGTTAAGCTAGTATTCAGGTGTTGTGTTTTTTATTTATAATCAAGTTATTATATACTTGTCGCACTGTTGGAATCATTGGTTTTTACTTTTAAATTCATTAATAACTGGCTAGTACTTTAGTCGATCAAGTCTATTTATTTATTTTTCTCAGTGTTAATCTTCGCCGCCTTCGAATTAAGTCGTTTATTTTATAGGATTAGCAATGAAAGCATTTTTAAGCGCTGCAGCATTAATATTAACCTTAGGCTGTGCGAATTCAGTAATGGCTGAAACCAATGATACTGGCTTTTATGTGGGTGGTGATATTGGCCGTACTCAATTAAAGTTTGGCTCACTTTTGGATGATTCGGCTGCTAGCGTGGGTGTGTATGGAGGCTATAATATTAACGAATGGTTTGCATTAGAAAGTCATGCTTTCGTTACTGGAGACTATGATTTAGGATATAAAGGTAGTCAGATCGTTTTATTTAATCAGAGTGCTACTATAAATAAATCAGAACTTTCAGCTGTAGCGGTTGCTATCACACCCAAAGTAACATGGAAAATTAACGATATTTTTTCTGCATATGCCAAAGCAGGTGTGAGCTATATGCAAGTATCATCAGAATTCTATTTTTCTGGTAGCGATCTTTATGGAAGTACGGTTATGGAACATGATGGTTGGGGTTATGTATTTGGTACTGGTGTGAATGCAACCATTACACCGCATTTAGTGATCCGTCTAAACTATGAATTTATGAGTGGTGATCTTGAGTCTGATGATTATCTTGCTAAAGCTAGTGATCTAGAAGAAATAGATACAGATTTTTCTCAATTTAGCTTAGGGCTGCATTACCAGTTTTAAAGTAAGTCAATATATTGGAAGCAGCATTATTAAGGCGTTATTGCTGATTTTTTAGAGGTTTTATCTGTAATGTTGATATTTTAATAAGATTCAACATTTCAATATTTATCCTACACGTCTTAAATGTTAATATTCTGGTTCTTTTTTGCATTTAAGTAGTTGTAATGAAAAAATATGGAAGTTTGACCCTGTTAAGTACCTGAGTATTAAATTATCATAAATTCGTTCACTATTAGAGCAACGTGATAATTTCAGTACTTATCGCATCATTGAACTTGTTTGTTTATCATTATTTTTGTATAACTATCATTAGTATATGAATTATCACTTTTTATAAATGAAACAAGTTAGAGCCCTGTTACCTCATGAGTTCACCACGCTAGAAGAAGCGTTCAAGAATCA
>NZ_JAKIKS010000066.1 GCF_023284005.1 Shewanella surugensis | reverse complement strand
ACGCGCTGGGCAGCTTTACCTTGTCAGTGGATGGGGCTTTCAGCTTTACACCGTCGCAGGATTATAACGGTCCCGTGCCCCTTATCACCTATGAACTGACCGATGGCTCAGGGCCGAATGACACCTCGACATTGACCATCACTGTGACGCCAGAGAATGATGCCCCTAATGCATTAAACAATAGTTATGATGTTGATACTGCTGGCAACGTAAATGGAAATATGATTTTAGATGATACAGGATCTGGGCACGATAACGATATTGATGGTAATGCTCTATCCATCACGAGTATAGATGGCTCAGACGTTTCTTTTATCAACAGCTCCGAAGTTGAGATTGATGTAGAAGGGGGAGTATTAACCATCAATGAAAACGGAGCATTTACTTACCAACATGATGGGATCACATTAGCGCCAACAAGCTTTACTTATACAGTGAGTGATAGCAATGGCAGCTCAAATACTGCAACTGTTGAATTTCAAATTTATAATGCTTATTCGCTAACACCTGATAACGATGTAAACTCTGGAACTGATGCCCATGATACGATTGTTAGTGATGTTACCAGCATTATAGCTGGAGAAGATTTAAACATAGCGTTTATTGTCGATTCATCAGGTAGTATTGGTGACAACAATATGGAAATAATAAAAACTCAACTTGTAAATGTATTTACAACACTCATAGCAACCGTAGGGTCAGGCTCTGGAGTCGTCAATATTTCTCTTATTGACTTTGATTGGAGTGCGACAACTTTAATTTCAATAGACCTGTCTGACACTGACGCGCTCGATAGCATCATAAATGCCGTCAATAACTTAGACAGTGGAGGATATACTAATTATGTTGCTGCTTTTACCGAAGCACATGAATGGTTTCAAAGTGGTTTACCCTCAGCAACTAATCTTGCCTATTTTATCACAGATGGACAACCCTCAATCGGTGGTACCTTTCAGGACGCACTCGATGCCTTTGCTACTCTTGATTCAATAGCAGATATTCAAGCATTAGGCATGGGTAATAATATCAACGATGCAGTATTAGCGCAATTTGATTCTGATGGCGAGCCTATCAATAATATTGATGCCGATGATCTAGCTGATGCCATTCTTCACACAAATTCAACACCGGGCAATGATACCGTTGGAGCTGGGGATGGTCATGATATTACTTTTGGTGATTTAATTGAGTTTAATGGCATAAATGCTCAAGGTACTGCGGCCTTGAACATGTACGTAGCCACGGAAAAAGGTGATGAGTCAGTGACGGATGCAGATACTCATCACTATATATCACAAAATGCAAGTGATTTTGATATGTCTGGTCCTGATGATGGTGATGATATCCTCGCAGGAGGACCTGGTAACGACATTTTATATGGACAAGGGGGTCATGATCTTCTATTGGGTGGGGATGACGACGATCGCTTATTTGGTGGTACTGGAGACGACACCTTAATCGGTGGTTTAGGGTATAACGTATTAACTGGTGGTGACGGTGCCGATGCTTTTGTATTTTTAAAAACAACAGATAAAATCGATTACATAACCGACTTCGATCCAACTGAAGATATTATTGATATTAGCCATTTAATATCACAGGATCTTAACACTATAGACCAATATCTGGATATTTCTCTCGAGGGAGATAATACAATCCTAAACTTTGACAGTAATTTTAATGGCACCCTAAATCAAAAAATTGTACTCGAGAATTTTAATGCCTTTGAGTGGCTGAGTCTCAGCGAGGGGAGTTCTCAAAGTGACGTGATTAATGGATTCATAAATGACGGTGGTTTAATCATCGATACCTCGGCAAGTCTATATACACCTTTTGATGATGATAATTTTCCTCCAACCATATAATGTAAGGATGGAGGTACTGTCCCTATAATGGTCAGGGCGGGAGCATACTTTGATTATATCACTTACCACATTCAATACATGTCATCACTGTCCGTGACAAATTAAATTAACCCAATGAAAAGGAGAGCTATTACAAATTTTTCAGATTGTGCCATGCAATACCTAACCACTCATGCATGGCCCAAGTCGACATCTGTAAATTTTGTACCGCAGGATATAATTGGGTCATGTTAAATACGACAGGTTTATTTCGACTCATATGCATGGTGGGTGCGGAAATAACGTTTAAACCCGCTCTTTCATAAAAGCCCATGGTGCGGCGCATATGATTTGCTGTCGTTACCACAGCCACTTTTTTCACACCAACAACCGGTTTGATGACAAGAACTTCTTCTTCTGTATCTCTGGGTTGTTCAAAAATTTGAATCTTGGCTTCTGGCACCCCTAGAGATAACGCTAACTCTCGATGCATATCAGCTGTTGAACGTGTGACACTAAAACCACGATAGCCTGAAAATAGTAAATGTGCTTGAGGGTTTAATCGCCATATTCTCACGGCTTCAACGACTCGTAGTGTTGAAGTGTAAGTTAATTGGCTGGTAATAGGTAAGGTACCATCTTCAATGTGCCCATTACCTAACACATGAATAAACGACACCTTTTCATTAGAAAATACAGGATATTGATACTCTAATGGACTGATAAGCGAAAACGCAACGGGCGCTAAGCTGAAAAGGTATAATCCTGAGATAGACAATAACAACAAAAATGATGCTTGTTTGGTTTTTTTTCGCCAAAATAACATCAAGGCTAATATAGCAAGCAACAGGCCCATTGGTAATGGCATGAGTAAATTGCCTAATATCCACTTAACATGAAACATATACACTTAGACTCTTTTTAAACTAAATATAAAAAGCGCAGTAATACTTTTTTAATCGACTTATCACGTATCTTCTTCGATGAGTTCACTAAAAAACGGCCCTTGCCCGACATTAACCCCTAAAATCTGCAGCGTTTGCCACTCCTGCAATGACGTCACCCCTTCAGCACCAAATACAATATTGTTACGCGACAAGCCCCCCATGAGACTGCGAATAAAAAGTTGATTTTCTTCGCGAAGATGAATTTTCCTCACGATTGATTTATGTAATTTAATGAAATCAAAATGGCATTGCTTTATATATTGAGCGCTCACCACTTGTTGACCGACTCTGTCGACACAAAGACTCGCACCCATTTTACGGATCATATCCAAGGTATCTTTTATTCTGTCCATATGATTGACCACAATAATTTCATTCACTTCAAAAATAAGCTGTGGCATTAAATGCCTATATTCGAGCAAAGTACGTGTTAACCAACGAATAAAAGCTCGGCTCGTTAACGTATCTAAACTCAAATTGATACTGAATTTAAGCCCCGAGTCTCTTTGACTAGGTAAAATATCAAAAAGAACAATTTCAATGATTTGCCTTTCAATTTGAGGCGTTAAACCACACTTTATGGCCATAGGTAAAAATAAGGTCGCACGAATGAGGTGGCCTTGAGTATCTCTTAACCGACAGGTAATTTCTCTATGTTGTTCCAGCATATCGTTATCAAATACCACACGAGAAAAAGCAAACACCCTCTTACTCACTAACGCATTTTCTAAAAAACTGCGCCACTGAACCGATCCTTTGGATAGATCACGATCTAAAGCGCCTTTATCATACATAAACCAGCTACTTGTTCCTTGAAACTGTGCTGCCCTCAGCGCCATATCAGCCTCTTCTAATAAAATGGCTTTATCTTCTCCAATATTGAAATAAGCGCCACCTAAATGCACAAAATCATTTCTTTCCCCAATCACATTCGTTGCCTGTCTTAGACAAACTTTAAGTAGCTTAGAGGCTAATCGATCCGCTTCTGCTTGCGATATCTGCGGTATAATGAGGGCAAATTGATTAAAAGAACGGCGAGCAAAAAGACTGTTCACTTGTAATGATAAGACCTGATTAATGGAGAGAATAATGAGTGAGAGCATTTCATCAATCTTCTCCTTACTGCTATCTTGCTGTAGTAAATCTAGATCTTCTATTTCTAAGAAATACATCACCCCCGGCATGGTCATTTTTTGTTCATCGGTCAAGGCGTCCAGACGATTATCAAAAAAAATACGATTCCCAATGCCCGTCTCTGGATCTAAAAATGTATTTGAGCGAATAGATTGATCAAAGCGCTCTCTTTGTTTCGAGACATCTTCTAACTCCTGCAACAATCGTGTGAGCGCACGGTTAATCACTCTAGGTTGTCCTAACCCCTTCTCTATGAGTGCCTTATCATACTCACCTTTCAAAATTTTCTGACTACGTTGAGCAAGATGTTCAATACCATCTAATTGAACTGAGAACCAATAAAAGCCAAAACGAACCACTAAAGCAATAATAATAATACCGATGCCAAAAATCAGTAATTCATACCAGCCAACATGGTGAAGTGTAAAAGGCTCTGGTAAGGTCATCTTCATCACAATATTTTGCTTCTTATTAATTAACTTTTTATACGTTACAATATTGGAATGCGCATTCTTATCCTTATATTCAAAGAAGGGCTCCCCATCTTTAATCAGAGTAAACTCAGCCGCCTTAAAGGCAATTAACACTGGGGGTAACCATGAATCTAATTTCCACGTATTATCATGCTCATAGTGACTCACAAGCATACTTTCTATTTCACTTACCTTTTGTTGCTGAAATTCATATGTAAGCTGTACAAAACTCAATACCGCCGTAAAGAGAAAAACAAAAGCGACGCTCGCCAAGGACATTAACCAGAAACTGGTTAATTTTTTACTCAACATGCGAGTGAGTTTCATCCGAATCACTTCTCCTTCAGTCACCGCTCAGACATTTTAATAAAAATCACCATCAAAAAAGGCGCCCATAGGCGCCCTTTTAGTATTACACATTTAACCTTAAACCATATAACCTTCAGGTAAACTCTTTAATACTGATACACCTGAATCGATTGCCGCTTGAGCAACCGCCTTAGCAACATGAGATAAAAGACGCGGATCCACCGGTTTCGGGATCACATAATCAGGGCCAAAACTTAATGCATCGACATCTGGGTATGCCGCTAATACTGCAGCAGGTACTGACTGTTTCGCTAAATCAGCAATGGCATGTACTGCAGCAATCTTCATTTCATCATTAATTTTTGAAGCTCGAACATCTAAAGCACCACGGAAAATAAAAGGAAAACAAAGAACATTATTAACTTGATTAGGATAATCGCTACGACCGGTCCCCATGATTAAATCTTGACGAACGTCATGAGCCACTTCAGGCTTAATTTCAGGATCAGGGTTTGAACAAGCAAAAATCACTGGCTTATCAGCCATCAATGCAACATCGTCACCCGACAACACATCTGGGCCCGATAACCCTAAGAAAGCATCTGCACCCGCTATGGCATCACGTAATGTTCTTTTGGTTGTTTGATTAGCAAATAACGCTTTGTATTCATTAATATCAGTGCGTTCACTATGAATAACACCTTTTCGATCCAGCATGTATATATGTTTACGTTGGATACCACACTTAATCAACATCGTCATACAAGCAATCGCAGCGGCACCCGCTCCCATACACACAATAATCGCATCTTCAATTTTTTTACCTTGGATTTCCAAGGCATTAATCATGCCTGCTGTAGTCACGATAGCAGTACCATGCTGATCATCATGGAAAACGGGGACGTTACAACGCTCAATCAAGGTTTTTTCAATTTCAAAGCATTCCGGCGCTTTAATATCTTCAAGGTTTATGCCGCCAAACGTGTCAGCAATAGCCTCTACAGTATTAATAAACTGTTCAGTAGTGTCATGCTTAATTTCGATATCTGTTGCATCAATGTTTGCAAAATGCTTGAAAAGAAGAGCCTTACCTTCCATTACAGGTTTTGAAGCTAATGGACCTAAGTTTCCTAGCCCTAAAATAGCGGTACCATTTGAAATAACAGCAACCGTATTTCCTTTACCAGTATAACGATAAGCGGTATCAGGATCTTTTGCAATTTCACGTACCGGTTCTGCTACACCGGGGCTATACGCTAGTGCAAGATCCATACTTGTTTCAGCGGGTTTGGTCAGACAAACTGCGGTTTTGCCTGGAACCGGAAATTCATGATAGTCGAGAGCTTGTTGACGAAAATCTGCCATTTAATTAATCCTGAGTGCGACGAATAATATCTTGTAATAGGTCAGCAACCTAAAACACAGCCACATTGCCCTCTTTTGACAAACAAAAAGATGAAAATCAATGTAGCATTTTGGTTGAGGCGCTAAAGATACGCGATTTTCACGGCTTTTCAAACCATAGATTTTCTTTTTCAAGCCTAATGATACTATTATGTTACTAAAGCGCTATTTCAACAAATTATCTAGACAGCTTATCTCGATATTCAATCCCAATTTTGTAGGAATAATACATACAAAGTCTGTTTAAACAGCGACTTTAGGCTCAGTAATGACAAAAAGATTGTAAAACTTACGAATATTACTCCAACCTTGAATAATCATGATGTATTTAACGATAAACAAACAAAATACAGGGTATTTAACATAAAATAATTCAGTGAAACAGGTTAGACCTCGGTCCACTAGGTAGATTGTCTATTTATAAAGATAATTTAATTTCCAACATCGTCAATAACACTTATCAGTATCGCTCCCCTGTTAAGGTAAACCCACCTGCCACTGCCAAATGATACGGTTCAAAACACATCATGACAACAACACAGCAGATCCTCATGAAATAAATAAACACCGAAATGAATCATTTATTCACATCCCTACTTAATTTTAAGTGCAGTAGCTTGTGTATTGGCATATTCAGAGAATGGCATATCGAGGAGGAGTGCTGTGCTTAACTGTAATGGCATTGAAGACATACATCTTCAATGGTTACCAGTATAAATAGCAAAAAGGCGCCATAAGGCGCCTTTTTAAATATTCAATGCAAAAGTAATAACTACTTTTTGCCAAGTGCACCAAAGCGCTTGTTGAACTTATCGATACGTCCACCAGTATCCATAACTTTTTGTGTACCAGTGTAGAATGGGTGACAAGCACCACAGACGTCTAAATGTAAATCTTTACCAATAGTAGAGTTTACTTTGATAATGTTACCACAAGTACAAGTTGCAGTGATTTCTGCGTAATCAGGATGAATGCCTGCTTTCATTGGAATTACCTCAATTTAAGGCCATGTCGCTCTTCCAACCCGGAGTCGGACACCACATGCTGTGAATATAATATTTTAAGTCGCAGGATTTTACAGCAGATAGTGTCGAGTTACAAGAAAATTGACACATTCAAATACAGTACCTTATTTCCCACCACCCTAACCCACAATATTCTCGATAACACTTTTTAAGCAAGCGGCCTAACATACTCATTATCAGGCCACTTTCAAGTCAGCCAACTATCGGCTAAGCACAAACCACTATGGATCGTGGCAATGTCAGTCAGTGTTTAGCACCATTAAGACATTGCCTAAGTATTTTTTATACCCAATGCTGTATCTTCAATGAACTTGGGGATATACCCGTGATACTTCAAGATGCAGGATTCAGCTGGAATTAAAAGCCTTGTAGTCAAGGCTCTGAGCAGATGACCTAGTGATTCTAAGTTAATGCTCAATAACGCAGCATAAAAGGCGTTTAAACCAGCCTATTAGGAGCCATTAAAACCAAACACTTCTGTGTTGCATGCTTTTAAAAGGTGCCTACATTCCCGCAATCATGCGCCTTAAATTGATTGGTTTTACTGACTCTGAAAACATGCACCTTGAAGTATCACGGGTGTCGTTTGATTACATAGCAAGAAATGTTTTCTCAGCCAAACTTTCATCCTGATACTTCGCTAAAATAGCGATAGATGGACACATTAAACGTGCACCGGCTTTTAGCCCATGGATACTGCCTTTATTAAACGCTCTGGGGTTAGCGTCAAAAAGCGCCAATGCGCCACCAAAAAGACCCACTTCCCATTGTGCATGATAACGTAAATCAATCTTCCATAGCGTTTCATCCTGAGCAACCAAAATAGGACAGATTTGTTGTTGTGCTGTCGTCGATTCTGTTGCTGTTAAATCTGAATTCTGAGTGTCGACTGAATTAAAAGATTGATTAATCTCATCGGTCTCCTCTATTGCGACCCGATTAGATCCAATCGTTTCTTTCATCTCTTGTGTCATATTTCCATTCTCACTCGAAACGGACGCTAACGTTTCTTCTGGGTGAGCGTCGACATCAATATTATTCATCCCATCTACATTTGCCGTCTCTTGGATCGGTTCCAACAGCACTAATTCTGAAGACGTCGCGAGCTCTTCAGGCACGCCCTCTTTAGTTAAAGGTTGAGGCTGAGTTGGATTAGATTCCATCAATTGTATTTCACTTACATTCGTTTCTTTGATATCTGTTGCTTCAACAGCTAATTCCGTCAAATTTTCATTTTGCAAACCAGATGGTTGTAATACGGATTTATTGATATCAATATTATTCACAGAATCTAAACTGTCTAGCTGACTTATTGACGGCTGTTCAGCCAATTCAGTGATCATGCCCTCTCCATTTGACATCATTCCTCGTGTAGAAATAGTCTGACTATCGATGGCATCGGTATGACTCAACAGTTCAGTGGCATTAAGCTCTTCAGCTCCTGACACTCCCGAAGCCGATGCTGCTGTCATCCCCCCCCCGAATGCTTTATCTAAATTGGAATGAATCGCATTATTCGCCTCAGCGGTGTCCATACCTACATTCTGGCTCTCAACACTGTCAATGGAAAAATGCCCCGCGTTATCATCCAATTCAACTTTCAATGATGATTCTTGCGCCGTCTTGTTATCTAGCGCTATTCGTTTCTTGGGAGTTTTGGATTTATTGGGTTTCTGAAAAATCGAAAAACGTTGTCTATTTTGCCAATCACCATCATGATACTCATGTACAACAAGCTCTGCTTCAGAGCTTAATACTGGAATATCTCCAGCCACATGTATCATAAAAGTATTCAGTTCGTTAACAGATAAACGTTCTTTATTCTCCCCATCTTGAATAAAAAAACGTAAGTCATCAATATCACCTGCCACAACATTAATGCGGAAATCAGCCGCCTCTCCCAACACAAACAAGGTTTGATTGATGCTAACATGTGATACGTCAGCCAGAGCATAACTGCTCATCGCTAACGAACTAGTAATAATCACTTTTTTTATTATATTTACCATTCGATCCTTCTTAGGTGTTTGTCATCGATAAATGTTAATTACAAAACATCAACCTGATATTATTGACCAAATACACATTCAACATACGTTACGACTCAGAAAGCCTATTGATAGCCATCCTGCTAAAGATGTGATCTTTCAGCGCACTTAGCGCTCCACTCACAACAATATTATCTTGATAACCCGTTAACTCAATCATCCATTAAATCAAATATGCTACCTAAATTTAACATATGACACTAGCGCTTTATTCCACAAATAAGATTAACACTAGCCCTAGGTTATCGAGATAGTTACACTTAACGCTTCTGTCTCCATAAAAATTACCTCTACTATGTCTCTGTTTGTTGAAGTCGCGCTTCCAGTCCCACTACGGCAAAACTTTAGTTATCAAGTCCCCTCTTCTCTCACCGTTTCACTCCAAAAAGGTTTAAGGGTGAAGGTTCCTTTTGGACGGCAACAGCTCATTGGACTGATCACCGGAATAACAGAACACTGCGACCTTAAACCACAACAAATCAAATCAGTGATTGAGATCATTGATACCGAACCTTTATTGCCCGACTCGTTATTTAAACTCACTCAGTGGGCGAGTCGATATTATTTTTGTAGCTTAGGGCAAATGCTTTCTCAAGCCATTCCTGTGGCGCTACGCAAAGGGGCGGCTATTGCTGAAAACACGCAAACCTTCTGGCAACTCACATCAGCGGGTCACGCTGCAGAACTGAGTACCTTAAAGCGTGCTGTAGCCCAAAAGAAAATCATGGAGCAGCTGGCTATCGGGGATATCAGTAGCGATGAAGCAAATAACTTATCGCTCAGTAAATCAGCATTAAAAGCCCTTTGTGAAAAGCAATGGATAACACAAAGAACGCAAATAACACATCCCGATCTGACTTGGCGAGATAAGCTTGTTATGGATGAGGAACCTCATCAACTTAATGCTGAGCAAGCCATTGCTGTCGCCACTCTCACTCAACAACAAGCTTATCAATGCACCTTACTCGAAGGCGTGACAGGGTCGGGGAAAACAGAAGTCTATTTAGCGTTATTAGAGACCATTTTATCAGACAAAAAACAAGCGTTAATCTTAGTTCCAGAAATAGGGTTAACCCCACAAACCATTAATCGCTTTAAGCGACGATTTAAAGTACAGGTCGCTGTTATCCACTCTGGCCTCACGGACAATCAACGCTTAACGGCTTGGCGACGAGCTAAATCGGGTGAGGCTGCCATTATTATTGGCACACGATCGGCATTATTTACCCCGATGGCTTACCCCGGTGTGATCATCTTAGATGAAGAACATGATGCCAGTTTTAAACAACAAGAGGGTGTGGGTTATCATGCTCGCGATCTTGCGGTTATGCGTGGCCATCTTGAAAATATTCCCGTTTTATTAGGCACTGCGACCCCCTCTCTAGAAACGCTGCAAAATGCCCTCTCAGGTCGTTATCAACATTTACAATTGACCATACGCGCTGGTAACGCAGAAAAAGTACGACAAGGCATTATCGATATACGTAATCAACCTTTACGCTCTGGCGTATCAGGCAGCCTCATCAACGAAATGCGCATGCACCTTGAAGCGGGTAATCAAGTCATATTATTCTTAAATCGCCGCGGCTTTGCCCCTGCGCTTTTATGCCATGAATGCGGACATTTGCATGAATGTGACCGCTGTGATGCCTTTTTTACTATTCATCAAGGTTTAGGCGAAATTCGCTGTCATCATTGTGGTAATCAATACGCGATCCCCAAGCAATGCCACCAATGTGGGAGTACCCTATTAGCTGCACAAGGTGTCGGCACTGAGCAACTGGCCAGTTTCTTAGCAAAAGAATTTCCAAACTATCCGGTGATCCGTATTGATAGAGATACCACCCGCAGAAAAGGTGAGCTTGAAACCCACCTCAATGCCATTCTCAAAGGTGAGTATAAAATTTTAGTGGGCACACAAATGCTGGCGAAAGGACATCATTTTCCCGATGTCACACTGGTTGGCTTATTAGATGTCGATGGTGCACTTTTCAGTGCCGATTTTAGGGCTCCTGAACGTTTTGGCCAACTTTACACTCAAGTTTCGGGCCGTGCAGGTCGAGCGACAAAACCTGGTACGGTACTATTACAAACCCATCAAAGTGAAAATCCATTGCTGCGAGAATTAATGCACAAAGGTTATGGCGAATTTGCGCGTAACCAACTCATTGAACGAAAACTGGCATTACTCCCTCCTGCTTGGCACATGCTTTTATTACGTGCTGAAGCTCACCAAGCCTTGGATGCCGATACTTTACTCTCACAAATTGCCCATTTATTACCACAAGATGAAAACTGTGAAGTGATTGGCCCCATGCCCGCACCGTTAGATAAAAAAGCGGGTAAATTTAGACGACAACTTATTTTTCAAACAAAAAGTCGCCAACAATTACAACAAGCCTTTGAGCAAGCGTTGCCTCAAATAGAGGCGCTACCACTGGCTAAACGTTGTCGCTGGAGCATCGATAGAGATCCTCAAGATCTCCTCTAACCCCCCTTTTTTTCATTCTCTGACATAAAAATTGCGTTAGAGGATAGTAATTCACCTGCACAAACGGCTAAAATGTGCGGTTATTCTTTCATATTTTTTATTTTAGTAAGTGTCGATTAAACGCCAATGAAATCACATACTCAATCTTTACTCGCAGATGCATTAACTTCCCTTAAAAAACAGGGTGTTATTCCAGAAGATTTTGAAGCCCGCATTCAAGTGGATCGAACCAAAGATAAGAGCCATGGTGATTTTGCAACCAACTTGGCAATGATGCTGACTAAAGTCGCGAAAAAAAATCCACGGGATATCGCTCAACTCATCATCGACAACTTACCTCAGTCGAGCCATGTCGCTAAAGTTGAAATTGCAGGACCTGGCTTCATTAATTTTTTCATTGATGAAAACGCCCTCGCAAACCAATTAATGTTTGCCTTAAATGATCCGCTTCGCGGGATCAGTAAACCCGTATCGCAAACAGTGGTTGTTGATTATTCATCACCCAACCTCGCTAAAGAAATGCATGTTGGCCACTTACGCTCAACCATTATTGGTGACAGTATCGTGCGTGCCCTTGAGTTTTTAGGCCATAACGTCATACGCCAAAATCATGTGGGAGATTGGGGAACACAGTTTGGTATGTTGCTCGCTTATATGGAAGAGTTAAGAGCCGATAAAGGTGAGCAAGCTCAAATGGAGTTAGCGGATCTGGAACATTTCTATCGCGCTGCAAAACTGCGTTTTGATGAATCAGAGACTTTTGCCACGCGTGCCCGTCAATTGGTTGTAGAGCTGCAATCGGGTGATGAGTATTGTAATAAATTATGGCGAGAGTTTAATGATATCTCATTAAGCCATTGCCATGATGTTTATCAGCGATTAGGCGTGAGCTTAACGCGAAATGATGTACAAGGTGAAAGCACTTATAATGCCGATTTAGCCAATGTGGTTGCCGATCTTGATAAGCAAGGTTTACTGTCAGAAAGTCATGGTGCTAAAGTCGTTTTTCAGGATGAATTCAAAACCAAAGAAGGTGAACCTTTACCCGTTATCATTAAAAAAGCGGATGGGGGTTACCTTTATGCCACAAGCGATTTAGCGGCGATGCGTTATCGCAGCAATACGCTACAGGCTGATCGCGCACTCTACTTTGTCGATTTACGGCAGGGATTACATTTTCAACAAGTGTTTAAATTAGCTCGTGATGCCCACTTTGTTCGCCCAGACATGAGCTTAGAGCATATGGGATTTGGCACGATGAACGGTCCTGATGGTCGTCCCTTTAAAACCCGCTCAGGCGGTGTTGTCAAACTCGTGGATTTATTGGACGAAGCCAATGTCAGAGCATTAGCGTTAGTGCGCAGTAAAAACCCTGATATGGATGAAGATGAACTCATCAATATCGCTAAGACTGTCGGTATTGCCTCAGTGAAATATGCTGATTTATCGAAAAACCGGACCAGTGACTATATTTTTAGTTTTGAACAAATGCTAAGTTTTGAAGGTAATACAGCCCCTTATCTACTTTACGCTTATACTCGTATTATGGGTATTTTTAAACGAGCTGAAGACGTTGACTTAAGCCAAGCCAATATAGCGCTTGAACATGAAAGAGAAAAAGCACTCGGAAATAAACTCACTCAATTTGGTGAAGTGATCACCCGCATGGTCGATAAAGGCCAACCTCATGCACTTTGTGCTTATTTGTTTGAATTAGCCGGTGCTTTTTCAAGCTTTTATGAGGCTTGTCCTGTACTTGCTGCCGATACTGAGCAAGAAAAGCTGAGTCGCTTACTCTTAGCACAACTCACGGCTAAAACCTTAAAGCAAGGTTTGAGCTTACTTGGTATTGACACTTTAGAGCGAATGTAACTGTATTATGACGAGTCGTGATTACGCTAACCGTAACCCCCAAAGAAATAAAAAGGGGAAAAAGAAATCTGGGAGTGGACATGGATCACGACGCTTCCCTTTTCTCATTTTATTAATAACAGCGCTAGGATTAGCGGCATTTATTTATTTACTCTGGAGCATTAGCGGCAGCCCTACAGAGGGTGAAACCATTGATACCGTATCCTCTACAAAGGAAGTACAGGCCGTTGTTGCTAAACCCGATCCCGATGCACTCCCTCCGGCTCCACAAGAAAAATGGACTTATCTTGAAGAATTGGAAAATAAACAAGTGGAAGTCGATCTCAGTGCTAAGCGACCTGTAAAACCTAAACGTCCTTATCAAATCCAATGCGCCTCCTTTAGAAAAGAAGAACAGGCTGATTCGATGAAAGCCACCATTGCCTTTCAAGGCTTGGAAGCTATTGTTCGAAAAGTGCAAGGCACCAGTGGTATGTGGTACAAAGTGGTGCTTGGACCTTATGACAGTAAACGTTTGGCCGAAAAACAGCGCCATATTTTACAGCGAGGTGGCTTAAATGGTTGCCAGATCTGGCTTTGGGAAGGCTAATATTTCAAACGGTTAATTAATCAACTTATTGTTAAATATATAACCTATCCAGTTGAAGGCTCAGAATTCAACTGGATGGGTATAACTTCGGTCTTTACATCTAATTGTCGATGGATTTTGATTACTGATTTTTTAGCGGCCATAAACTCGATGCTATTATCCAAGCACCCGCTCTTTGCTGTCCCATAACTTGCTCTAACGTCGGACGTAGATATGTTGTTAAATCAGCTTTACGCCAAAAAAGGTAATGAGGTAAAGACTGCACCATACCCATACCAAATGTTCGCTGTAATAAATTCGATAATTCAAATAGATCCGTTTTAGAGGGTAGCGCAGCCGTAGAGTGGTAAACCCTTAAAAAATCACTAAATACCTTAAATGATCGCAATGAAGTGTGATCAAAGTCTTTTAATACTGACCACAATACAGGCACAGTCCAATGAGAGATGGAGTCCTTATTTGAAATCACATCTAGATTTCGCCGGTGATATTGCTGCCACGCTAAGGTTAAATCCTGCTTTTCATGAGCCACCCTCCAGACTACATAGCAATCTGCAATCCACTCATGTTCAAAAGGCGTAAGTGCACGTCCAAAGATATCGTCAGCTAACGCCTGCGCTTCCAAATGGCCTATTTCGTGCCAAAGGCCCAATTCTGCTTGGTCGCTTAATGCAAATTCAAACTTTTCATTGTCTAGATATAATGCTTGAGATTGAGGTGAATATTCGGATGCTATCAACACCATACCCGATAAATCAGGATCATTGAAGGGGATCACCATCGCATGGCGTTGAGCCATAGTGTTCATTAAATGATTGGGATCAGTGGGTAACTGCAAACGAACATCGGATGGGATGAGAGCGATGCACACTTCTAATTGATAAACGGGGCAAACCAGCACTTGTTTTGAGACAACATCAACCCAAAACAAGCCTGATATGAAAGCCAGTCCACTTAAGGTCAAAGATTTCCCATAATACTTTCAATGATCGAAGTGGTCGATACGCCCTCTTCAAAACCTAAGACTTCGACTTGACCACCCGCAGCAATGACCTCTTTACCTCCCGCAATCTCATCCACTTGATAATCGCCCCCTTTGACTAATAAATTAGGCAAAAGCTGACTAATAATCCGTTGAGGCGTATCTTCGCTAAAGGGAACGACCCAATCCACAGAAGCTAATCCTGCCAATACCGTCATTCTTCGATCTTCAGGATTAACCGGGCGCCCCTCTCCTTTAAGGCGTTTAACTGAATCATCACTGTTAACCGCAACGATAAGTCGATTACCCAATGCTTTAGCTTGCTTTAAATAGCTCACGTGACCTGCATGTAAAATATCAAAACAGCCATTAGTCATGACAATCTTCTCACCTCGCGCTTGAGCTTGCTCAATGGCAATAGCCAATTGCGCTTCACTGACGCAACCAAAGCCCGTTTCACCATGGCTTAAAGATAATGCGTCAATTAACTCTATACGCGTCACCGTTGACGTGCCCAACTTACCCACAACAATACCCGCTGCAGTATTGGCTATCGCACACGCTTGATCTAGATCGCTACCTGCTGCCAGTGCTGTTGCCAAGGCTGAAATCACCGTATCACCAGCACCCGTCACGTCATAAACTTCTTTAGCAACCGTTGGAATATGCAACTCACTGCCTTCACGTCTAATTAAGGTCATCCCCTTTTCTGAACGCGTCACTAACATCGCTTGAATATTATATTGAATAAGTAATGCTTGTGCTTTTTCAACCAGCTGGGCTTCAGAGCTAACGTCACCCACAACCGCCTCGAACTCACTCATATTCGGTGTTAATAAAAATGCCCCTTGATAACGAGAATAATCTCGCCCTTTAGGATCAACCAACACCTTCACACTGGCTTTATTCGCTTGCTGAATAAAATATTGAGGTGATATCAAAGCCCCTTTGGCATAATCCGATAAAATCGCCACATCAACATTAGACAACAGCGGCTCTGCACTCGCTAACAAAGCATCACTTTCAGATTTTGAATAGGCCTCTTCAAAATCTAAGCGTAATAATTGCTGGTTGCGAGACATCACTCTCAATTTAGTGATCGTCGGCTTAGTGTCCACACAATGCCAAAGCGGTTCCACGCCCGATACTTGAATACTTTGTGTTAACGCCGCTGCGGGTTCATCTTTTCCAACAATACCCACCAGTTTTACTGAGCCACCTAATGTCGCTACATTAATTGCCACATTAGCTGCCCCACCGGGCCGATCTTCATGCTGTTCTATTTTAACAACGGGTACAGGTGCTTCCGGAGAAATTCGCCCCGTAGGGCCCGTCCAGTAGCGATCCAACATGACATCACCAACAACAAGAACGTTTGCTTTTTCAAATGCGGGCAGAGAAATCTTCATGGTACCAATTCATTCTTTAAAAAATTAATTCCGATTGTACCTAATTTTTAATTGATTTGAGTTAGAATAATACGTAATTTTTTCAATAGTTCGAGTTATCAGTGGTCGAGAAAGCAAAATTTTCATTACATTTATGTCATCCCAAATATTGGCTAATCTGGTTAGGCGTGGGTTTTATGCGGTTAACTCAATGTTTACCTTTATCTATTCAATTAAAATCTGGCGCCCTGCTCGGTCGATTAGCCATGAAGCTTATTCGCGGTCGTGCTTCAACAGCAAAGCGTAATCTTGAGCTCTGTTTTCCAGAAATGACACAGAATGAACAAGAAATATTACTAAAACGTAACTTTGAAGAAACGGGTAAGGCTATTTTTGATACGATAAATGCGTGGTGGTGGTCAGATCAAAAAATCCAACAGCATATGCAAATCAAAGGAAAAGAGCACGTACAAGACACATTAAACAATGGGCAAGGTGTGATTTTATTTGCCGTCCATTGTTTACCACTCGAAATGGGTGCACGGATCTTTGGTCAATTTCAGCCCGGCGTTGGTGTATATCGTCCTCATAACAATGCTGTCATCGAGTATCTGCAAGTCAAAGGGCGACTCAGATCCAATAAAGCCTTGGTGGGCAAAAGAGATCTTAGGCAAATGGTTCGCAGCTTAAGGCACCCTGATGTCATTTGGTATACATCCGATCAAGATTTTGGCCGCTCTAGTGCGACCTTTATTCCTTTTTTTGATGTTAAAGAGGCCGCGACTATTACGGGCGCCACCAGCTTAGCTAAACTTGGCAAAGCCAAAGTCATCCCTTTTTTCGTTGAACGTGATGATGACGATAAAGGTTACACCCTAGAAATACTGCCTCCATTGAGCGATTTTCCCGGTGATAATGAAATTGATGATGCGAAACGAACCAATGAAATAGTCGAGTCATTAATCAGTCGTAACAAAGCCCAATATATGTGGTTACATCGCCGCTTTAAGACTCGTCCAAAGTCTAATGATCCCTCACTATATTAAACACCTATAGATCTCGTTCTAGAAAAATTCAAGGCCATAAAACCATAAAAAAACCCGATAAATATCGGGTCTTTTTTAATCTCAACTGTTTATTCCGATGCCGGTAATCTTATGCCAACTTTATGGGGCGCACCATTTCTGATTTCTGAAATGACCCAATGCAAGGACTCCCACTCAAACTGATCGCCCACGACAGGCTTTTCACCTAATTGCATGCTGACCAATTCACTGATGCTCAAATGTTCAAATTCACTGCTTAACTTAATACCGTACATGGGAGCGAAATCGCTCAGTAATACATTCGCATCGATAAAGAAATCCCCAAAGAAGCGAGGCAGTTCTTTATCCTCAGGAGGTTGACTAAACAGAGTGCCTAACGCATCTAAATCATGTTCATGTGCTAATACACACAGCACATCGCCAGCTTTTAATTGTGTGCTACCCGATGGGTGTAACATGACTCGATCGCGAAATAATGCAGCGATGCGGGTACCTTCTGGCATCTCGAGTCGTCTTAAGGGCTCGCCAATACACCATTTATGCTCACTTAAATGATAAACAAAAAGCTCCCAATCACTCTTGTGGTAGACTTCTAAACCAGAACGTGAGGCTGGAGTCGGTTTTATGGGTAGCTCAACTTTTGCCAGCTTTGCCGCTTTAGCTAATGTAGTACCCTGCACAAGTAGCGACACCAGCACCACGAAGAAAGCCAAATTAAAGTAAAGTTGCGCGCCAGGTAATCCAGCCATCATCGGAAATACCGCAAGAATAATCGGTACAGCCCCGCGTAATCCCACCCAAGAAATAAACCAGCGATCTCGCGTCTTAAAACTTTTAAAGGGAATTAAACTAAACCACACCGAAATCGGTCTCGCGACAAAGATCATCCCAAATGCTAAGCCTAAAGCGGGTAACGCTAAGTCGATTAAATCAGATGGCGTCAATAATAATCCCAGTACTAAGAACATCCCAATTTGGCTCATCCAAGTCATACCATCGAGTATGTTCAAAATGGTATGCTTACCGCGAGTGGCATTATTACCTAAAAACAATCCGACTAAGTAAATAGAAAGGATCCCGCTGCCGCCTAATTTACTTGAGATAGCATAAATCATTAAGCCGCCACTCAAGACTAAAATAGCATAAAGTCCATCGGCAAGATGACTTCGATTAACCAGTTGCCATAATACCCAACCGCCACCAATGCCTAAAATCCCACCTATCCCAAACTGTTTGACGAAGCTGGTCAGCATAAAGCTAAATGACATATCATTATTCGTATTGGCAATAACGGCAATTAAGGTGACCGTTAAAAATACCGCCATAGGATCATTACTACCTGACTCGATTTCTAAGGTGGCTCCAACGCGCTCATTAATGCTTTTACCCTTTAATAATGAGAAAACCACCGCCGCATCCGTTGAACCTACGATGGCCCCAACGAGCATGCCTTGAAGTAAGGTTAAATCAAATAGCCAAGTAGCGAGTAACCCGGTAATAATTGTCGTTAAAGCAACCCCAAAAGTAGCCAGAGACAACGCAGGCCAAAGTGCCACCCTAAAACTACTGACTCGCGTGCGCATCCCACCATCGAGTAAAATAATCGCTAGAGCCAAGTTACTCACTAAATAAGCAACTGAATAATTGTCAAAAACAATGCCGCCAGGGCCATCTTCACCCGCTAAAATACCGACACAGAGAAACACCAATAAAATAGGAAGACCGACACGCGAAGAAACTGAACTCAAAAGCACACTGACCGCTGTTAAAAATGCACCAATCAAAAAAAAGTTATTAATAGATTCAGCGTTCAAACAACCTCCTTAATATTCCATAATATTGAATATTCCACTATCCTTAAGCGCTAAAGATAATCTTAATTTACAAAAAAAACATACACTCTAATTAATTAACAAATGATAAACATATTGAATTACAGACTGACAAATAAAATTAACCTATATTAATTAGCAACATATAAAACATTTAACACTTAAAAATCACTCACCTCTTAAATAGCTAAATATAAACTTATCACAACTAAGGCAATAAAAAAGCACAAAACAAATAATTTTATATTTAATCACTTTGAAACAACTATAAATCAATAACTTATTTTAAAATAAAATAATTTATCATATCTTTTTATTTGATTAAAACGTTAATAAATATATTGGAATCGAATTATTACCTACTTATGACGGCAAAATGCATAGATAATGCTAAAATCATCTTAATCGCTCCACCATCTATAATCTATTTCATCGAAGTAAAATCCGATCGAATACCGATAAATAATCACCTATTCCCAAACATGACTTCAACGATTCATTATCACAAGCTATAAGTATAACTCTAAACCTTAAACATGCTGAGCGATATAACCTCAAGCAATCTAAGAATCTTAATTAAAAATAGTTGAGGGGCACTGGCCATTTTTATTCATGTGGCGTTATACTTACCAATACTCAACCTTTCCGAATTCAACCGATAAGTGTTAGCCTAATTCTAAATGACCCATTCATTTTTCCACAAAAAAAACAATAACACTGCAACTCTTTCCACTAGCCCATTACAGGCTTACCAAGCATTACTCGATTCCCGCGACCTTATTGAAGACCCAAAACAAATGGAAGCCGTCACGGCGCTGAATGGACTTTACCAAGGTATTGTTAACAATGAAAACCATCATACAGCAGAGAATATTCCTAAAGGGCTGTATTTATGGGGAGATGTTGGACGAGGGAAAACATTTCTCATGGATATGTTTTATAAAAGCCTACTTCATACCCCCAAAATAAGATTACACTTTCATCGATTTATGGCTCGAATCCATAAAGAATTAGCCCTTGAATCCGGTAAACGAGATCCACTAAAGCGCATTGCCAAGCGCATTAGAAAAGAAGCCGATGTGCTTTGCTTTGATGAGTTTTTTGTCTCCGATATTGGGGATGCGATGATATTAGCAGGCTTGTTTGAAGCTTTATTTCAACAGGGGTTGATCTTAATAGCGACATCGAACATCCCGATTAAATCACTTTATGACAATGGATTACAGCGACAAAGATTTATGCCCACCATCCAATTACTCTTAGCCCACACCAAGCAAATTCACCTTAATGGAGAACATGATCATAGATTGAGAAATTTACAATATCATCAAACCTATTTTCTCCCCCATGAAATCGATTTTGGATCGTTATTTAACAAACTCAATCAGGATACCACTCAAACGCCATCTCAAAAAGTCTTATTTATTTCACAAGGATTACTGATCCATGGACGACTCATTGACACCATCAAATACTCAGCATCTTCCCTATGGCTCAGTTTTGACTCTCTGTGCGACGGCCCAAGATCTCAACTCGATTATATCGAAATTGCGAGCCAATTTACCCATGTTTTACTCAGTAATATTCCAGTATTAGGTGGAGAGCCGCGTAGTTGGATCCGAGCGAGGGGTACAGAAGACGGTCACCTCGCCACTGAAACCGGTGAGAGACAATTATCCTATTCAGTAAATGACGATCCTGCTAGGCGATTTATAAGCCTTATTGACGAACTCTACGATCAAGGGGTTCACCTTTATCTTAGTGCTGAAGTACCACTGGAACAGTTATACACTCAAGGGGCGCTCAGCTTTGAATTTAAGAGAACATTAAGTCGGTTAAAAGAAATGCAGTCAAAGGAATACTTAACTTAAATTTGAGTACTGGAACTTAAATCTCAAACACACAGTCACGTTTGCCGTTGATCTCGATGCTGTTAAATTTAACCGTCACACCGCTGAAAAATAATCAACGTCTTGATCAAAATGCTCTAAATTAGGAAATAAAGTAACAAGATCAGTTTCACTCACACCATACCAAGCAGCCAAAGAGGCAAACATTTGCTCACTTGCCGTCGTTGGGATCATTCTTCCGCCATTTAATGCATATTCATTCGTCGCCGTTTGTGGCGGTAAGATACCATACAAGTCCCCCCGAACACTGCCCCCCATAATGAACTGATGTCCGCCCCAACCATGATCTGTTCCGTCACCATTAGAGGTTAGAGTACGACCAAAATCAGACATGGTAAAGCTCGTGACTTCATTTTCAACACCAATAGCTAGATGAGTCTGATAAAAATATAACAAGGCATCATTGAGTAATGTTAATAACTTAGGATGATTAGTCGCTTGGTTATTATGGCTATCCCAGCCACCTAGACCCACAAAAAACACTTGCCTTGAAAGCCCTTGCAGCTTTCCTAATCGAATCAAATCTGTGACTCGTGCTAGCTGTAAAGCTAATGTATTATTGCTCGGAACGTCAATATCTAAAGGCGATAATAAGGACAAGCTATTCGTCAATAGTTGCGCATTATCTTCTGCATTTTTTACAACCTCATTATAGGATTGAGCCAATAGGTGTGAAAATGACGTATGATAAATGTGTTGTTCCAGAATAGGCTTCCTAATGGCTGCATAAGCATGATGTTTATAAATATTCATGGTTTCAACAGTCTCAGCATCCACATGGTACGCTGCCGTATTCATGCCGACTTGCCAATTATTGTGGCCCGTCACACTCACATTTTGTATAAAAGGCGCGTTCGAATTGGATTGTAATACATCTATGGCCCGGCCCGCCCATCCAGTCTGCCCCGTATCTTTTTGATTTAATTCAGCCCCTCTTTGCCAAGTCAATTGCTGACTGTTATGAGCATACAAGTCTGCGGGCAATACCACCGCTTTATTAATAATATCGGTTTTACTTGTCGGCCTTATCAAGGTACCCACATTGGCTTGGATCGCAAGATTGCCTTGATCGAAGAGTGTTTTCATTCCCAATAATTCAGGTACTAATCCAATCCCTCCGTCGACTTGCTGAGATCCAGGGGAAATTTCGAATGCTTGCGATCGAGCTAGGTTTTGTCGTGTCATTTGATAATCAGTCAGCGCTTCCCCCTCCATTGGACGTAACATGTTATATGAATCATTGCCGCCAAAAAGAAATACACATACCAGCGCCTTATAATCAGACTCTGAATTTGACTGTGCAAGTACCGCATTCATCAATGACATTTGCATTGAACTCAATGCCGCAACGCCCATGCCCCCATAGAGAATATGTTTTAAAAAAGCACGACGTTCATCTAATGGATGATTCATAATGGCACCTCATTATCGTTGTACAACAAACTCTGGCGATAACATGATCACTAAAACAAGATTAGCCATCATGCTATAGGGCTTATAAGTATTGCGGTTTTCATCATAGCTGCGAATATCTGTTATCAATTGCTTTAATGTCGCTTTAAAACCCACGCTCATATCGCCCGCTATGAATAATAAATTCAATCGCTCAACCACTAAATCATCGCCGTTTTCAGACTCATATAAAGTGACTAAAGAGGTAAATTGGTTATAGAGCCAAAAAGATTTCACATTCTCTACTGGTACTAATTCAGCCGCACCGTATCGAATAGGAGAAAACAAATAATTATAAAATTCAATAAATTGAGATTCGTGACTTATTTGCAGTTCAGGTGATACCAAACCATGGGATGCTAAAGCGGCATTTGCGAAGTCTGGGGAGTAAAAATTAAATACCGAAGGCGCATTTAAGGGTTCTTGCCCTGCACTTCTCCCTATATTATAAATTAAAAATTTGTCATGTAACTGCAAAGCTTCTAGTGCTCGCCACATATGTGTCATACGCAATAATGGTTCTTTAATTTTCCCAAAAGAATTAGGGAAGTTTACATGACCATCACGGGCCTCACTATCCAATAAAATGGCTTTAGCAACAGCCCCTAAGTCACCTGTAATATTGTGGCCATTATTATTAAAAACTTGCGCAACACGACTAATGTACTCGGGGCTGGGATTAGAGGTGGTTAACCTTTTAATTAACTGCTCACTAATAAAAGGCGCCATATTGGGATGAGCCATTAGGTTATCAAGCGCCCCCAGTAAATCAGCCTCAGCACTTTGCATTGCAGGTAACACTGCCCCTAATAATAGCGGTTTAGCCGTTTGGTCATGATAATCATCCCACGCTCGCATGGGGGTGACATAGTCATTACTGGAATTACAAAATCTATCATTCGTCGGCGCAGCAAAACACCATCCGGTAAAAACCTTGGCAAAACTTTCAATGTCAGTTTGCGTATAAGCCGGAATAAATTGATTAAGTTCATCATGTTTTTTACTGCCATCCATGTTGAGTTCATGTAGGCCAATAGTGAATAGCTGCAATAACTCTCGGGCATAGTTTTCATCAGGACGAATACTGCCTGAAGCTTTGGCATTACCAAGATGGGTTAGATACTTTCCCATAACAGGGCTTAAGGTCACAGCATGTAATAAATCGTTGTAATTGCCTAACGCATGCTGGACTAACAGATCATAATAATGAATCAAGCCTGCTTGCCGTTCATATAGTTTAGCGGCATTCTGAGAAACGACTAAAATCTGGCTTAGAGCAAAAGCCATTCTTTGCCTTAATTGATCTTCCCCCCATAATGCTGTTTTCCACCAAGCACTGAGTCGAACGGCACTGCTGTGTGTGTAATCTTGAGTGATTAAGGGAGCATGATATGTCGCAGGCAAAGTCAATTGATGATCAATCCAAGTTTCTATCCCTAAGACTTGCACCGCTGCTATTGATTCAAGGCTGGGGCCAAATGCTGCCTGTTGTAATAAACGGGCCGCCTCTTCATCGGAGACCGCAGGCAACGCCTGAATGGGCGTTATGGTTAAAAAAGGTGAAACACTTGGGCTGTCATCAGAGTCATCCAAAGCAGAAGCATAGGAAGAATAAAGACAGCCGATGAATATCAGCAGGATTAAGAGATTATTTTGGTGAAAAACAATGTGAAAAATCATGCGAAATACGGCACACATAACCACAAGTCCTTTTGTAATCACTAACGACTATTTTGTTGTCACTAACCTCTAAGTAAAGCAGTCAAATGACACATTATCCAGTCAATGATCGGCTTTTTATTATCGAAAAAATTCATAGCCATCTTAACAATGTCAATTATTCAATCTCTTTCTTCGACAATCGCTTTAACTCTTCATCATAATCATGAAAACCAATATGCTGCTGCAGTGCTTGAAAACTGAGGTTTGTATCAGGTTTCTCGCCCAATTTTAACTTTAATAACGTCTGTTGCATGGCTTCTACTGAGGCGACGAGTAAACTCAATGGATAGGCCGCTAATTTAAAGCCCATACTTTCTAACTGTGCGGGAGGCAACACCGGCGTCACCCCTTGCTCAATCATATTCGCCATTTTCGCAGCAGATATTTCGCGGCAGATTATGTCCATTTCATCAACAGAATGTGGCGCTTCACTAAAAATCACATCGGCCCCTAAATCTTGGAATGCTTTTCCTCGAATAATGGCTTCATCGAGCCCTAATGTTGCCCGCGCATCCGTTCGGGCAATAATCACAATGTCACCTCCAATTTTTCTGGCCTTTTCTCGTGCATCCACGGCTGCTGTGATTCGCTCAATAGCCTCTAGACGACTGACCACTTGCTTACTTTTGGTGTGTCCACACCGTTTAGGGCTTTGTTGATCTTCAAGCATAATGCCTGCAAACCCCGCATGAATATACCCATGTAACGTACGCTGCACATTCATCACATTACCATAGCCCGTATCGGCATCACCAAACACTGGGATAGTGACGGCCTGACAGATATTATGGCCTTGCTCTAACATCTCATGATAACTAATCAAGCCAGTATCGGGCATCGCTAGGCGACTCGCCGACACACCAAACCCACTCATTAAAGTCAAAGAAAAATCCGCCTGCTCAATCAATTTGGCACTCAAGGCATCGAAAGCGCAAGGCATCAACAACAACTAAGTGCCATCCAATTGCCGCCTTAGTTCTGTCACCAACTTTATTTGACGTGACATAGTCATCCCCTTTTATTTATCCATTCATATAAAGTAGTCGATGATAAATGAATTAACCTCCTATCGACTTGGTCAATTGTCTATGTCCATAGTTAGAGCAGAATTAGAGTAAGCAAGCAATCGAGATCCTTGCTACAATAGCGACCACTACTGCTTAGCTTTCGATAACCTTCAATTGAAAGGCTATCACCCCTGCTAGGCTGCCATATTTTCGTTTCTGCTCATGCTAAATGCAGTGACAAATGATTTAGGATACCGATCTTGAGTAATATCGATACAAAAGCCACTTCTCAACCAGCCTTTAGCACCATAGCCTTAAAACCTGCTTTACTCGAAAACTTAGCCACTATGGGCTATGAGTCCATGACCCCCATTCAAGCCATGAGTTTACCCGCCATTTTAAATGGAGAAGACGTGATTGGGCAGGGTAAAACGGGCTCAGGGAAAACAGCGGCTTTTGGATTAGGCCTACTCAATAAATTAGAAGTCAAACGCTTTTGCATTCAGTCTGTCGTACTCTGCCCGACCCGAGAATTAGCGGATCAAGTGGCGAAAGAAATTCGTACGTTAGCCCGCGGCATCCATAATATTAAAGTCTTAACCCTTTGTGGCGGTGTCCCCATGGGGCCGCAAATAGGCTCTCTTGAACACGGTGCACATATTATTGTTGGCACACCGGGCCGCATCATCGATCACTTAGAGCGTGGGCGTTTAGCCCTTGAAAATGTGACAACCTTAATATTAGATGAAGCAGATCGCATGCTAGAAATGGGGTTTCAACCGTCACTCGATGCCATCATGGAACACATACCAAGAGAACGTCAAACCTTGCTATTTAGTGCCACCTTCCCCAAACAAATACAAACGATTGCCGAACAAATCATGTTCAAGCCGGTCATTTGTAAAGTCGAGTCTCATCATGATTCAGGCACGATAAAACAACATTTTTATGAAATCAGTACTTATAATGCCCGTTTAAAAGCGGCTAAATTATTGCTGCTTGAACATAAGCCAGACAGTGCTGTTATTTTTTGTAACACCAAACGTGATGCTAAAGATGTCGCTGCCAACCTCATTAATGATGGTTTTAGTGTGGTGGCTTTACATGGCGATTTAGAACAACGAGACCGAGATCAAGCCTTATTACGATTTGCCAATAAAAGTGTTTCTGTCATGGTGGCCACTGATGTCGCAGCCCGCGGTCTCGATATCGAAGCCCTTGATGCCGTCATCAATTATCATCTAGCCTATGATACCGAAGTCCATATTCACCGCATTGGTCGTACTGGACGCGCGGGAAGTCAAGGGGCTGCCTATAGCTTTTATGATAGTGAAGATGGCTATAAAGTCGCACTGTTAGAAGATTATCTTGGTAGAGATATCGTTAATGAAGCGCTACCAAACGATAATTTATTGGATACATTCCCCGCTCAGCCTATCATGACAACCTTACAAATTGATGGCGGTAAGAAGCAAAAATTACGTCCAGGCGATATTTTAGGGGCATTAACGGGTGAAAATGGTATTGAAGGTAGCGAAGTCGGAAAAATTAAAATTACCGATTATCGCGCTTATGTCGCGGTAAACCGTAAGGTGGTGCAAAAAGCCTTAGATAAAATCGTTAACGGTAAACTCAAAGGCCGCACTTATCGCGCATGGGAAATGCGTTAACACTCAAACATCTCTTTAATAAGCAGAGCGATAATTCATCCATTATCACTCTGCTATACGCCTATCTTCCCACTTTATCTTTGTGCTTTGTGCTTTCTCAATATACAAAAATATCAACCACGATTGTCATCACGACGTGAGCGATTAGCAGCTGATGGCGCTGATGAATGAGTATTCACATGTCTAGGGTTCTTACTCTTGGGCTTATGTCCACGTGCAACGTCACCACTACGTTGACCGTCTTTATACTCTCCTTTAACACCTTGCTTACTGGTATTGTCTCGACGAGGACTATTGCTGGCTTGATTACCAGAATGGCTGTGAGAACGTGACTGACCCGCTTTACTGTGGCTTCGTCTACTTTGTTCAGCTTGCTTCAATTGCGTTTCAGGTAGCGTATGAGTCGGTACATAGCCGTCTATTTCTTTACGCGGCAAATGCTGCTGAATAAGACGCTCAATATCTTGTAACTGTTTGATTTCTTCACTGCTCACTAAAGAAACAGCTTGACCATTCGCTCCCGCTCGGCCTGTACGGCCAATACGATGAACATAATCCTCAGGTACATTCGGTAAATCGAAATTCACCACTTGAGGTAATTGATCAATATCCAGTCCTCTCGCGGCAATATCTGTTGCAACCAGTACCCGAACCTCACCACTTTTAAAGTCTGCTAATGCTTTTGTCCGCGCATTTTGACTTTTATTACCATGAATAGCCGCTGCCGTGATCCCTTTTGCTTCAAGGTTTTTCGCTAACCGATTAGCACCATGTTTGGTACGGCTAAAAACAAGCACTTGTTGCCAATCATCGTCTTTAATTAATTTCACTAATACCGTTGATTTTTGGCCTTTATCAACGGGACAAATCCATTGCTTAACGGTATTGGCTGTCGCATTACGGGGTGTCACTGAGATCTCAACGGGATTATTCACTAAGCCTTTAGCCAAGCGTCTAATTTCATCGCTAAATGTAGCTGAAAACATTAAATTTTGACGTTGTTTAGGTAATACAGCAAGCACCTTTTTAATATCATGAATAAAGCCCATATCTAACATACGATCGGCTTCATCTAAAACAAGAACCTCTAATTGATTAAAGTTCATTGCTTTCTGATTATAAAGATCCAGTAAACGCCCAGGTGTTGCCACTAAAATATCAACCCCTCGTGATAATTTACTGATCTGTGGCGTAATACCGACACCACCAAAAACGATGGCACTGCGTAATGGCAAGTATTTACCGTAAGTTTCAACACTTTCACCAACTTGCGCTGCCAACTCCCGAGTCGGCGTTAACACTAAGGCCCGCACTTGCTTTGCTCCCGCACGGTTCCCTTTACTGAGCATCTCTAATAATGGCAGCGTAAAGCCTGCCGTTTTTCCTGTGCCAGTTTGGGCCGCAGCCATGACATCTTTGCCTTCAAGTACTGCTGGGATAGCTTGCGCTTGAATGGCTGAAGGGGTTTCATAGCCTTTTTCGGTTACCGCTTTTAAAATAGAAGCGGATAAACCTAGGGAGGTAAAGCTCATAGATTGGTCTCTTTTCGGCTGTTAATGACGATCACTCTCGCGTATAGCAGCGATGTTCAAGGGGCCTGCTGATGCTGGCGACCGTGCAGCTTACAGCATCCACCCAAAAAGCGCTAATCATTACGGTTTTCCTTACCCTGCAGTGCTCAACGATAACCGCGAAACACATGAATGAAAAACAAAATTTGTCACCGCATAAATTCAATATAGTTTATTGTTATATAATAATAAAATAATTATCTCGTCTTATCTTCCATTTTACCCTTAAAGCCAATTTAATATTGTTTGATTTTTATCCATCAAAAAGATGTTGTTTAGTGTCTGTACGTGGTAACCTCGCGCACCTGAAATGATGGTGGTCGCAATATGCTGGCTATAATTAAGTCACTTAAGTTCATCATGTTGAGGTCAAAGGTCTTGGCAAGACTTACCCACATTCACTTGGTATAAGCTAATGAAGCAAGCCATCACAGGCTATCATCAAGATAATGAAAAGCACTGGGTAGCTGAACTCGAATGTGGACATTTTCAACATGTCAGGCACAACCCACCTTGGGTCAGTCGACCTTGGGTGATATCACCTCAAGGGCGGAGGCAAATGCTAGGGTATCAATTAAATTGTAAGAAATGCGATATCAATGGCGCTAAGGATATATAATACTCGATACTGAATATAAAGTTTCCAATGAAGCTATCGGTAAGGTAATGAGATCAAAAAGAATTTAAGAAAATGAAATATCAGTATTTTATTTACTAAGATTGAAAAACATTTAGCGTTCTGTGGCTTTGACTGAATCTCTAAATTACTTTTTTATCGACATATTTTGAGGGCCTGTTGAGCTTTCGTGATGATTTCTGCAGCAGCTTGTGGGTTCTTTATACAAGGCAGAGCTTGTGTGGTGTAGTTATTCTACATAAACAAGCAATAACGCAGTAAAAAGGAGTCACAAACGCTGTCCGCAGGATCCAGTTAAATGTGTTTTACTCTGTGTTATAGAAGATGTGCTTAAAAGATTAGGCAACACCTTCTAAGCCGTGATTAAAACACATTTATTTCGGGCATAATTTAACCACGAAAGATCAACAGGTCCTAGTGAAGTAATCAGTTTATTTGTAGGAAAGATGTAACATGACACAAACCAAAAAATTCGATTTTCGCCTAATCCAAGAAAATGACACTTGGACCGCGCAGATCACCAGACGCATGACCGCCAGAAAGACGGTCGTTTCTAAAAAGAAGCAAGGCTTTGAGAGTGAAGCTGAAGCGCAAACGTGGGCTGAAACGCAATTAAAAGCCTATTTAGAAAACTTAGTTAAACGTAATGATCGTCGCGCTAAGCAACGTGAAGAGCGTACTGTCGCTAATACCGAAAAAGAATTAGCCGCTGAGGCATGGCGTGAAGCGAAAGATGCCAGTGAAGAAGGCAGCGATTTTGATCCAATGAATAGCGACTTTAATGAAGAGAATAACGATTACGGCTCTGATTCAGAGAAATAATCAGCACTCGCTATAGGTATAGCTTCGACGAGACTCGAAGGCAATGCTCAATCAACCCAAATGAATGAAGCCCTTTTCATCATTTGGGTTTTTTCTTCCATAAAGCCCTTTTCTTCAAAAAAGACACATGAAAGAAGCACACAGCTTTAATGCAAAACAGGCTTAGATGTTGACCTCTTGCTTTAAAAATTCAATCAATGAGCTGACACGCTTCGATAACTCCCTATTTCTGTAATAAACGATATTGATAGGTTGCTCGACTTTGACAGTGCTAGCAGCAAACAATTGCACCAATTTCCCAGCCTGCAAGTCTTGGCGTGTCATAAAATCTGATAAACACGCAATACCCGCTCCACATAAAGCCAGTTGTCTTAATGTTTCACCACTATCGGATTTTATATTCGCTTGAATATGGAATAAATGATTAGCGGCATAATAAATAGGTCAGTCATTTAACTTCTCTAAAGAACTAAAGCCCAATAATTGGTGACTCGCTAAATCTTCAACCTTCTCTGGCGTACCGTATTTTTTTAAGTAATCAGGGCTAGCCAAGATACGAATTTGACTTAAGCCTAACGGTGTCGCAGTTAACGTCGAGTCTTTTAGCTCACCGATCCGCACTGCCACATCGGTGCGTTGCTCTAATAAATCAATTAAATTTTCATTATTGACTAACTCAATTTCAACCTGTGGGTAAGCTTTACTGTATTTGTCGATGATCGGGGCAATAACATGCAGTATAAAAGGGCTTGCTGCATCAATACGCAGTTTCCCCGAGGAGATCCCCTTTCGTTGTACTAGTATCTCTTCAGCGGCTTCAAGATCATATAAAATATCACGCACTCTCGATAAATATTTTTCACCTTCTAACGTAAGTTCCAAACGCCGTGTATTACGCCGAAATAGCGCTGTATCAAGTTTCTTTTCTAATCTTGATGGTGTTTATTTAGCCATGCATAAAGCGCATCAAATTTTGAGTTATTGTCAAATGTGGTGTATCAATGAATCGTGATGTTCTGTTTGATCTTGAGTGATCCGCTCACCATCTTTAAATTGAATACCTGATATGACATCAGCAAGCAGCT
>NZ_JAKIKS010000065.1 GCF_023284005.1 Shewanella surugensis | reverse complement strand
AATCTCACTTTTTACATTTCGCCCGTTGAACATCATGATCCTGCTTTACTGTAAACCCTATCGGGACTATACCTTACTTATCTCACTTTTTACAAAAAGCGCCTTTTGTAACAAGTTGTTTTCGAATGAAAAAGGATAAATGCTATGGATGAATTGTTTGATGAAATACTCGGTGAATTGGATAATTATATTGCTCATGGTAGAGGCGATCCCTTACTGTTTATCGATGAGCTTCAGAAACGCTTATCATTACATATGACAAGAGAAGATATTGTTTTTCCGTTAGCAGAGTTACGCCGTAGTATAGGACAGTTACAAGCAACAAATAATATGAAATATCACCGTTTATCGCTTGAACGATTATATGAATTAAAAACCAATTGTGAAAAGCAGATCAATTTCCACTAAGTGTAATCGATTAATAACTAATGATTCATTCATAAAAAAAGCCCTGAACAAGAGGGCTGTTGATAAGTGGGATTGGGAGCAGGTCATTTAAAGTGTTATCGATTTTTCCTTTTAAAAAAAACAGATGGTTTATCTTTTTTATCAAAATCTAATCTCATTTTTTCAATTATATCAATAAGCTCATTAGTCATTACAATAGCTTGATGAATATGGTCGTTAGCGGACAAATCATTTGGGTCGTCATAACCTAAAAATGCGCTGATATGGTATCGAATGAGGTAAATTTTTTCAGATACACGATGGGGTAAATTATCTTTTTTTAAAAACCTTAATACGAGTGATTCAGTAGCCGAAAAGACACAGGCTTTTTCATAATCGTTTTGAGCATTTTCGGCTAAAATACATAATTTATTCAATTGAATAGTAAAAATATATTGTGAATTCATCTATATTCCATTCGCATCTAAAAATTTGATATATCTAACATGAAAATCATAAAAAAGCCCTGAACAAAGAGGGCAACTGACAATCATTGAAGTGGATATCAAGTGTCTATAAAACACCTGACATAAAAAGTTTAGTAGAGATATTATTTATATCCAATTACTTATAATGTGACATGACTACTTTGCCCAACTATGTGACATTACTAACTTGCCATAACAGCTGTCTACCCCTCTAGGATTGGATTTTCATACAAGATCGAGTCTTAAATGAAACTTGGTGTTTTTTAGAATAAAAGGCTAGAGCTCTAAAGCAAATATCTGCGCACGTCATCGTTCGCTATCACGCAGCTATTTTGGTTGACTATTTAATATTACATATTATTTTTATTAGGATTTATCGTAACTTTATACTTCATAATTTGTACAGGATCTGTTTCCCAAGCTCTCATGTACACAAATTCTAAATCCATATCAATACCAGTGGCATTAGCAAGAAAGTCGAATTCGACTTTTCCAGGAACACCTACCATTCCAGGTAAGTGAGGATTAGTTGCATATACAGCAGAAAAAAGTAATAGTTCATCAGGCTTAACTCTTAAATACCAAGAATATCCTGTCGACAAATTCCCTGGTAATAGTAATGATATAGGTTCACCTACAGTAAGATATAAATTTTCTTTATTAATTATTGACATATTTGAGTCTCCTTAATTGTTTTTAAGTTTATATATTTATGACCTTGTATAAATCCCCTATAAATATAGAGCATTTAAAAAAACAAGTAAAAATAATATCAATAGTGAAAACTCTTTTTACAACTCATATTCGTAGGGTTATAAATAAGGGGAACCGCATGAGTGGGTATTACCTGTAACGTTCAGTTATCATACAAAGTTTGGCGGTAAATACATTGGTTAGGGTGATAGCCATACAGATTGCGCATTGAAAAGACTCAAATACTGCTAGTCAAACGTTCATGCGGTTGCCCTGCGGTCATCACCCACTTGTAACTCCCTAAGTTAACTATTTACCATAATACCCGTTGCTTAAATACTCACGAAAAATAGGTCACAACCCACCCTAGCGGACATTGTCCCTGAGGTTTTTTCGTAGTGTGATTATTTTCCATGATTGATCTCACTATCACCATTCTCTATCTCACCCTCGCAACCCATGTCTGCGAATATAATCATTCACTGTTGTCGCAGGCTCTTCGATCAGCTTGGCGATGGAGCGAACGCTAAGTTCCTTCTCTAAATACTCGACAATGGCTTTGCGGTGCTTATCCAGCTTAGTATTGATTGCAGGGCCTTTAGGGCGACCGAGGATCATACCGGAAGCCTTACGGGCGGCAAGGGCTTCACGCGTCTGGAGTAAAACTCAGACATCCAAGATTATTTCTCACGTAATAAAACGATAAAATCACCTAACTTACTCAAAATGCCCACTTAACAGAAACCCACTATTTTGCTTTTAAAAATCCAGTGTAAACGCGGCTGTGACCGTCCGTAACAAGGATGTCACGGCCGAGGCTATAGGGATATACTTGCGCAGTGTCACAAACGTGTTTGCACAAGAGCCTGCGGCAGCAATTCGCTTCCATGAACATTGATGATTCAAGCAAATTAACTTTATACAAATGAAATAATTAACTAGCAGCCAATGAGCGTGGAAAACCACGACCTTCCATTAAGCACAGCTTAATAAACCGAAATAAGCGGTATTCAGTTTTTCACCTAAAACGAAAAAAGTCCTGCTCACGCAGGACTTTTTATCAATTCGCCTAAACACTAATCGCTACGATTAATATCTAAACGTGAAATCTAGGCACGAAAACCTAGAAAGGAATATCATCATCCCAACCATCATCCAAATCTGGCGTGAAGTTTTGGGCTTGCTGAGGTTGTTGCGCTGGCTGTTGAGCGGCTTGCTGAACAGGCTTCGGTGCAGGACGCTGTTGAGGCGCGGACTGTGCAGGTCTGGCTGCTTGCTGTGGCGCGGCTTGAGGCTTAGGTGCATACGCGGCTTGCTGCTGCATTCCTTGTTGAGGAGCGGCTTGCTGTTGAGGTGCATAACCCCCTTGCTGTGGTGCAGCTTGAGGTGCGGGTTGATAACCACCCTGTTGTGGAGCTTGCAGAGCCTCACTCTGTTGACCACTATTCTGCTGGCCATAGCCGCCCTGTTGAGGCGCTTGTTGACCATAGCCACCACCTTGCTGACCGCCACCTTGTCCGCGGCTATCGAGCATTTGCATTTCGCTCGCATTGATTTCGGTTTTATAACGATCTTGACCCGTTTGCTGATCTTGCCATTTACTGGTTTGCAATTTACCTTCAAGGTAAACTTTAGAGCCTTTTTTCAAGTACTCACCCGCCACTTCAGCTAGACGACGATACATGACAATGTTATGCCATTCGGTACGTTCTTGCTGTTGACCTTGCTGATCTTTCCACGTTTCGCTGGTCGCCACTGTAAAGTTGGCTACTGCGTTGCCATTCGGCATATAGCGTACTTCAGGATCTTTTCCTAAGTTACCGACCAAAATTACTTTATTGACACCACGACTGGCCATTGAAATCTCCTGCAATTGCTTATAAAAACGGATCTGTTGATCTCGCGTCATTCATTAGGGTAAAAACGAGTACGTTAAGGCTACTCACATTTATTCGGTAGAGCCTAACACAGCTCGCGCTTGTCTCAAATCGAAATGCGCATCTACTTTTAAATAAGCCACCTTTTCTTCCAGTACCACCATGGCTTCAACCACACCATTGAGCTTTGATAGTTGAGCTGCCATTAACTTAGCGGATGGTTTATCATCGATATTGGCTTCAAGTGTATAAGATTTCAACATCACAGGTTTTTTCATGCCCAAGGTCAACAACAGCCAAACGATAATCAACACCGAGGCGGCAATAAATACCCCACTTGCCCCCAGA
Source organism: Shewanella surugensis (assembly GCF_023284005.1). Taxonomy (GTDB): domain Bacteria; phylum Pseudomonadota; class Gammaproteobacteria; order Enterobacterales; family Shewanellaceae; genus Shewanella; species Shewanella surugensis. The sequence continues at coordinate 27,754 of NZ_JAKIKS010000065.1, read as the reverse complement.
TATTGATACGCTCCGCCACCGATAAGGCCACCACAAAAAGCCCCTAAGAATTGGCTGGTGGAATACACCCCCATGGCTGAACCTTTATCCCCCACAGGACAAAACTTTGCAATCAGACTCGGCAGTGAGGCTTCAAGGTAATTAAACCCAGTAAAAAACAGTACGATGGCAACCATTAATAATGTCAAATCATGAGAAAAGGTCGCCATTATCCCTAGAGAAAGTAACATGATCAACAACGCCACTTGGAACATGGTTTTAGTGTTGTTACGCTTTACGCCGATAATGATCAGCGGCACCATGAGTACGAACGCCCCAATAAAAGCCGGGAAATAGAGCATCCAATGCTTTTCTTTCACCAGTCCTGCATCCACTAAATCCAGTGGTAACGCCACAAATACGGCGGTTAATACCAGATGTAAAATAAAAATCCCCGCATCCAGTCGAATAAGCTGCGGATCTTTGAGCATACGCTTGAGTTTAGCAGGCACGGCTAAGGTATCGCCTTTCGGCGCATGAAATATCGGGTTAGGCACTAACCATTGCACGATAAGCATGCCAATCACGGCCAATATCGCCGTCATATAAAAAAGGCCGGATAAACCGATAAACTGGGCCACTATAGGCCCCACCAGTAAAGACAATGCAAAAGAAAAGCCAATGCACATGCCAATCACCGCCATCACCTTAGTGCGCTGCTCATCGCGGGTTAAATCTGCGGCTAAAGCCAGTACCGCGGCGGCAATGGCCCCCACACCTTGTAGTGCCCGTCCCGCAACAACCCCGTAGATACTATCGGCATTGGCCGCCAGCAAACTACCGAGGGCAAAGATAAACAATCCTATGAGGATGATGGGTTTACGGCCAAACTTATCAGACAGTATGCCCATTGGAATTTGTAACATGGCTTGGGTTAAGCCATAAGCACCAATGGCGATCCCCACCCAGAGTGGTGAGAAGCCGACTAAATCTTGTCCATAAAGCGCAAATACAGGCATGATCATAAATAAGCCCATCATGCGTAAACCAAACACACTGGCTAAAGAAAATGCGACTCTTTTCTCAGTCTTTGAAAGTCCTGTACCGATCATTATTCTGCCCTGATCACCAAACATGAAAAATTAGATCGCGCAGTTTATCATGAAGTTTTTCATTAGCCCAAAAGTAAAGTCAGGTTATATTCAACTTCAAGGGACATGGCCCGAATAAAAAGGACTTAAAATCCACTACCAACCAAAAAAATGAAATAACGTTAACGCTATCATAGTCAACTTACCACTCACAGCTTATACTCATCAATTCAAGCGAGTGAACTCCCCCCCCATAATGCGGTAAAAAGAGATCCCCTTAATGACGTCACACAAAAAAACATTAATGAATTTATTGTTAATTACAATAACATGTATCACTTCCTTTGCTGTATACGCCAAAGAATACACTCTCATTACTATTGCCGATGCAAAGACTGCCCCAGCGGTATTCATCGATATTCTCCCCACAGGCAACTCACTAGGCGATCAATATGTCTTTGATCAGCCATTGTTAGATAGCAATGGTAAAAAAATGGGCACTAATAGCGGTTTTTGCGTCAGGACACGCCTTAATCACAGCTTACAGTGTCAATGGACACTCTCCTTAAAAAACGGCACTATTCAAGTACAAGGACGCGAATATGACGAGGGAGTATCCTACATTGCGATTGTCGGTGGCACAGGGGATTATCGTTATATTACCGGTGATATGGAATCAAAAAGTAATGGCGATGGCACCTTCACACAAATATTAACTTATACCTTGCCATGATAAAAAAAAGCCCCTCCGTCATCACTTCTTTATTAATAATGGTTAACATCTGTGGTGTCGCACAAGCGACATCGAGTGATAATGTGTCTTTAATCACACAGACCCGAGAACATGCCCATTATGCTTGCGCTGAATGTCACGCCATCGACGGTAATCCCCCAATAACCAACCAATACCATAAACAGTCACCAACATTAGCAGGACAAAATACTGACTATCTACAGCGACAACTGTTAGCTTTTAAATCGGGGGCACGACAAACAGATGAAATGAAAGCAGTCATGATGGATTACTCTCCCAGTGAGATACATCAAATCGCCACCTATTTCTCTATGCAAACTTTGCAGATCAATAAAAACATTGATCCCACGATAGATACCTTAATCCATTCCAGACACGTCGACGCAATATGGGCGAGTAAAGGTGAAAAACTTTATCAGGAAGGAGATGAGAAACGCGATATAGCCCCATGTAAAAGTTGTCATGGTTCCTATGGTGAGGGCTCTCCACAAAAAAATGCGCCTCAATTAACGGCGCAACATGCACGCTATATCCGCATGACGCTCCAACATTACCAACAAGGAAAGCGAACCACCGACAAATCAATGGGCAGTCCAATGCAAATGATCACCAAAAAGCTCTCTGACAATGAGATCAGAGAGCTTGCTGCTTATATTCAACGTATGAAAACAGCTCCCAAACCAGTGATTATGAATCCAGACTAGTTCACACTGAGAGCAAATTAATTCAATACATCCGCTAACGCTTTAAGACAAAGGCTGACATTTTCACGCTTTGCCCCATAGCCCATTAAGCCAATGCGCCACGCTTTGCCCGCGAACGCGCCCAGTCCGGCACCTATCTCTAAATTGTACTCTTGTAATAAACGCTGACGCACCTGCGCATCATCCACGCCTTCTGGGATCAAAACCGTATTGAGTTGCGGTAACCTCACCTCTTCTGGCACTACAAATTTAAGCCCCAGTTCTTCCAACCCTTGACGTAAAGCCCAATGTTGATCTTGATGGCGTTGCCAAGCGGCCTCCAATCCTTCTTCGGCCAATAAGCGTAAAGATTCATGTAAGGCATAAAGCGCATTCACCGGTGCCGTATGATGATAACTACGTTTACCCTCACCACTCCAATAACCCATGACCAAACTTTGATCGAGAAACCAGCTTTGCACTGGGGTTTTTCTCGATTTGAGCTTCTCAACCGCCGCAGGCGAGAAAGACACCGGTGAGAGTCCCGGCACACAAGATAAACATTTTTGGCTCCCGGCATAGACGGCATCAATGCCCCAATCATCGACTCTAAGCTCAACGCCCCCAAGCGAGGTCACCGCGTCCACTATGGTCAAGCAATCATGGCGTTTTGCTAACGTACAAAGGGCTTTAGCATCTGATAATGCCCCCGTTGACGTTTCAGCATGGACAAAGGCGACAAATTTGGCGTCAGGATGCGCTTTTAGCGCCGATTCAAGTGCATCAACATCAACTGCCTCTCCCCATTCGTTATCCACCACCACCGCAATAGCCCCCATGCGCTCGACATTTTGACGCATCCGATCGCCAAACACGCCATTACGACACACAATCACCTTTTCACCGGGCTCCACCAAATTCACAAAACAGGTTTCCATCCCCGCCGAGCCGGGCGCCGATACCGCCAGTGTCATCGCATTCGTGGTTTGATACGCATATTTAATCAGTGACTTAAGCTCATCCATCATGCCAACAAACAAGGGATCAAGATGGCCAATGGTCGGCTTGGCTTGCGCCGCTAACACTTGCGGATACACATCGGAAGGACCGGGGCCCATTAACGTGCGTTGAGGCGGAAAAAAAGGCTGAATGGAAGGAGCGAGTAACATAATATTTCCTTATAAAAACAAGACAACGGGTGCTTAAAAGCGATTAATGAACGGGACATAAAAAATGAATCGACAATAAAATACCACAAGCTTAAAAAATAGTCTTGGATCCTATCGAAACGCTAAAAGTCTTGATCTTCGCTGCCGACTCACAAGGGACGAAAACAAAAAAGAGCCACTTCTGAATGCAACATCAGGCGGCTCTTTTCAACAAATTAACCTTTAATTAACCATGCTATTCCCAATCGGCTCAATGGGTTAAAAACAACTGGTAAGCCGGATTAGCTGTTTCCTCTTTATATTCAAAGCCTAACTTGGTTAAAAACTGCTGGAAAGCTAAATTATCCGTTTCAGGCACTTCAAAACCGGCCAGTACCCGCCCAAAAGCCGCGCCGTGGTTACGATAATGGAATAAGGTGATATTCCACTGACTTTGCAATGTCGTCAAAAATTGAAATAAGGCACCTGGATGCTCAGGAAACTCAAAACAAAACAAGCGCTCAGTCAGTTCTTCACTGGGGTGTCCGCCGATCATGTAGCGTACATGCAATTTTGCCGTTTCATCCATGGATAAGTCTTGCACTTCAAAGCCTTCATTTTCGAGGTTAGTGACAATCCCCTCGAGTTCACTTTGGCCCGAAGAGAGTTTAATCCCAGCAAACACCACGGCTTTATCACGACTATTGAAACGGTAATTAAATTCTGTCATCACCCGCTTTTCGAGCAATTCACAAAAGCGCAAAAATATTCCCGGTTTTTCAGGCACTTTAACGGCTAAAATCGCTTCTTTTTGCTCACCCAGTTCACAGCGCTCAGAGACATAGCGCAGACTGTGAAAATTCACATTCGCGCCACTTAAAATCGCGGCCACTTTCTCGCCTTTGCCACTATCACCCATATACTTCTTAAGCCCAGCCAAAGACAAGGCCCCAGCAGGCTCTGCAATGGCGCGAGTATCTTCAAAAATATCTTTCAGCGCCGCACAAATTTCATCAGACGAAACCGTGATCACATCATCCACATATTCGCGCGCTAATCTAAAAGGCTCGGCGCCAATTTGTTTGACCGCCACCCCATCGGCAAATAAGCCCACTTTATCCAGCACCACCCGTTCGTCGGCATCCAATGCCGCTTTCAAGCAGGCCGAGTCTTCAGGTTCAACGCCAATAATTTTCACTTGTGGCAACACGGCTTTATAATAAGCCGCAATGCCTGCAATGAGTCCACCGCCGCCCACAGGCACAAATATGATTTCTAAATCACGTTGCTGCTGCAACATTTCTTGCGCGATGGTGCCTTGACCCGCAATCACCGCTTCATCATCAAACGGAGACACATACACACGGCCTTGGTTTTTAGCTAAAAACTGCGCGTGAGCATTGGCCATATCAAAGGCTTGACCGTGTAATACCACTTCACCGCCTAAACGGCGCACAGCATCAACTTTAATATCCGGCGTAGTTTCGGGCATCACAATCACCGCACTAATGCCTCTCGCCGCAGCTGACATCGCCACGCCTTGAGCATGATTACCTGCCGATGCACACACGACGCCTCGCTGACATTCATCCACTGTTAACTCGGCAATCTTATTATAAGCGCCTCTTAACTTGAACGAATGCACCGGTTGCAAATCTTCACGCTTTAAAAAAACCTGACAACCCAAACGAGCCGATAACTTATTCAAACTCGAAAGAGGCGTCACCTTGGCCACATCATAAACAGAGCTTAATAAGATTTTCTGTAGATAATATTGCGCCAATTCTAATTGTGACTGTGAAGCTAACGCTAGCATATTAAACCTCAATAGCAGGGCATGAACCTAAGGCTCAGCCCTCAAACAAAGAAAGACCTACAACATACTCAAGTCACGCACCGCGCCTTTATCGGCACTGGTGGCTAACAGCGCATAAGCTTTAAGGGCTGCAGAGACCTGTCTTACACGACCAACCGGTGTCCACGCCTCCTTACCACGCCCATCCATCGCATAACGGCGCGCCGTTAATACCTCATCACTGATGGCCAATGTAATCGAGCGTGCCGGGATATCAATTTCAATACGATCACCGGTTTCCACTAATCCTATGGTGCCACCCGCTGCAGCTTCAGGTGAAACATGTCCAATCGATAAACCCGAGGTGCCGCCAGAGAAGCGGCCATCGGTGATCAAAGCACATTGCGTCCCCAGTCCACGCGATTTCAAATAGCTGGTTGGATACAGCATTTCTTGCATACCCGGTCCGCCCTTCGGCCCTTCATAGCGGATCACCACCACATCGCCGGCGACAACCTCACCGCCTAAGATCCCTGCAACCGCATCATCTTGACTCTCATACACCCGAGCCGAGCCAACAAAGAGATGGTTTTCTTCATCCACTCCCGCCGTTTTAACAATACAACCATCGAGGGCAATATTGCCCGATAATACGGCTAAGCCACCTTCTTGGCTAAAGGCAAATTCACGTTTACGAATACAACCCGCTTCGCGATCGATATCCAGACTCGGCCAGCGACAGTCTTGGCTAAAGGCTTTCGTGGTTGGGATCCCAGCAGGGCCTGCTGAGAAAAATTTATGCACCTCAGGATCTTGGCTCTGAGCCACATCATACTTGGCCAACACCTCCTTTAAATCAGCGCCCGCAACATGATAAGCATCATTGTGTATAAGGCCCGCTCTATCAAGCTCACCGAGAATCCCCATCACGCCACCAGCACGATGCACATCTTCCATATGATATTTAGGCGTTGATGGCGCCACTTTACAAAGATGCGGCACAAGGCGTGACAATCTGTCGATATCAGCCATGGTAAAGTCAACTTCCGCTTCGTGGGCCGCCGCGACTAAATGCAATACCGTATTGCTTGAGCCGCCCATGGCAATATCTAAGGTCATGGCATTTTCAAAGGCTTTAAAATTAGCGATATTGCGTGGTAAAGCCGACTCATCATCATGTTTATAATAACGAGTGGCGAGATCCATCACTCGCCTGCCGGCTTCTAAGAAGAGTTCACGGCGATCGGCATGTGTCGCCAGCATAGAGCCATTACCCGGTAACGATAGGCCTAACGCTTCAGTCAGGCAGTTCATTGAATTAGCGGTAAACATTCCTGAGCAAGAACCACAAGTCGGGCACGCACTACGCTCAATTTGTTTGCTGTCTTCATCTGAGACGCGATCGTCAGCACCCGCGACCATCGCATCGACTAAGTCCAGCTTAATAATATTACCCGAAAGCTTGGTTTTACCCGCTTCCATTGGGCCACCCGAAACAAACACCACTGGAATATTGAGTCTCAGCGCCGCCATTAGCATGCCGGGGGTAATTTTGTCACAGTTTGAAATACACACTAAGGCATCGGCACAATGCGCATTAACCATGTACTCAACACTGTCGGCGATCAGTTCGCGAGAAGGCAAACTATAAAGCATGCCACCATGGCCCATCGCAATACCATCGTCGACGGCAATGGTATTAAATTCTTTTGCAATGCCGCCGGCCTCTTCAATCGCGCCCGCAACTAAAGCACCCATGTCTTTTAAATGCACATGTCCGGGGACAAACTGAGTAAATGAATTTGAAATAGCGATGATCGGCTTGCCGAAGTCATTATCTTTTACACCCGTTGCGCGCCAGAGTGCACGAGCACCTGCCATGTTACGACCTTCGGTACTGGTAGCTGAACGTAATTTTGGCATTGCGATTGTCCTATCTATGAGAGCAGTAGCCTGATCATTGTCAGTATGCTGCCTTTCTCTTTGTATCAATAATTCTAAAGCATGCACATACCTGCTTTAGAAACGACGAAATATTATTTTAAAGGCTCTAACCAGCCCCACTTATCTTCAGTCTCACCGGTAAATAAACCAAAGAAACTCTGTTGTACTTTCTTAGTCACAGGCCCACGTTTAGCGGCGCCAATGTCAATACGATCGACACTGCGCACAGGGACGATTTCTGCGGCCGTTCCCGTCATGAAAACTTCATCAGCAAGGTATAAAAACTCTCGGGACATGGCCTCTTCAATAACTTCATAGCCCATCTCTCTACCCAGTACCATAATGGTATCGCGAGTCAGTCCCATTAGAATCGATGCACTTGAAGGAGGGGTATAAATTTTATTATTCTTCACCACAAATAAATTTGCGCCAGCGCCTTCACTCACCAATCCATTAGTATCAAGGGCAATACCTTCATCGAAACCGTTACGCTTCGCTTCGGTTGATATTTGCAACGATGATAGATAATTCCCCCCAGCCTTTGCCCCAGTCGGGATAGTATTCGGCGCTAATCGATTCCAAGACGTCACCGCGACATCAACCCCCGCTTCCATACTGTCCTCCCCTAAATACGCCCCCCAAGGGAAACCCGCAACCAGTAAATCACAAACCGCACCTTTTGGCGGCGTGATCCCCATGCCCACATCACCATAAAAAGCCAAGGGACGAATATAAGCACTGGTTAACTTGTTCTTTAGCACACAGTCACTGCAAGCTTGCATGACCTCGTCGAAACTATAAGGAATCGGCATACGATAAATTTTGGCTGAATCAAACAAACGCTGTACGTGATCCGTTAATCTAAACCCTGCTGGCCCCAAGTGGGTATCGTAAACACGGATCCCTTCAAATACAGAGGTACCATAGTGCAATGCATGAGACATCACATGAACTTTCGCATCACCCCAAGGCATGATTGCACCATTAAACCAAATATATTCAGCTGTTTTTGCGGCCATTATTTTTATCCTTATTATACGCTAGCAAGTTTATTTTCTATCTGCGACGGCAATACTTGGCACTCAACCACATCAATCAACTTAGTTAGTTGATTGCTGAGTAAAGTAATCGCCCGCTCACTCTCTACGACTATATCCACCATACTAGTCTCATTTTCATGGACTTGCATGTTGATACTCGTCACCTTAAAACCTCGATGACGAATAACTCTTAAAACACGCTCTAATACTTCGGCGCGTTGATGTACCGTTAACATCATGTCGTAGATCATATTTGCGTCTCCGTCTCATCCATCATATCGTGGTTAGCCGCACCCGGCGGCACTAAAGGCCATACATTATGGGTATAATCTATGGCTACATGTAATAAAAAAGCTCCTTTTGCATTGAGCATCTCATCGAGTCCCGCTTCAACCTCACAAGCCTTATCTATCGTGCGGCCTGGAATATCAAAAGCCGATGCTAAACGCACAAAATCGGGGTTATCTGATAAATCCGTTTCGCTATAACGTTCCTCAAAAAAAAGTTGTTGCCACTGTTTAACCATGCCTAATTTTTGATTATCGATGAGTAATATCTTAACGGGGAGTTGTCTGCGTTTAATCGTTGTCAGCTCTTGCACGTTCATCATAAAAGAGCCATCGCCCGAAACCGCAACCACCATGGCTTCGGGTCGACTCACCTTCGCGCCAATCGCGGCGGGCAAACCAAAGCCCATGGTGCCTAAACCGCCACTTGAAAGATGATTCTCTGGGCGATCAAACCACATGTGCTGAGCAACCCACATTTGATGTTGCCCCACATCACAACTCACCACACTGTCTTTGGGTAACTTTTGAGCTAAACGCTTTAACATGGCAGGCGCATAAATTAACTCACCAGGGCAATCATAATCACGTTGATGGGTCACTTGCAGTTGCTGTACCTCATCACGCCATGGGTTAATATCAAGTGACTGGGTGATTTCAGGTAAGACTTGACGTAAATCGCTGGCAATGGCCACATCGGCAAGGCGCAATTTATCAAGCTCAGCGGCATCAATATCAAGATGAAGCACCTTTGCCTTACTGGCAAAACTGGCTAAACGGCCGGTCACTCTATCGTCGAAACGCGCCCCTACAACCACCAATAAATCACTTTCTTGCACCGCGATGTTCGCCGCCTTTGAGCCATGCATGCCCAACATGCCTAAATAACCTGGCGTATCAATAGTAATGCTGCCCAAGCCTTTTAAAGTGGCGACTGAAGGCATGCCTGTCACCTTAATAAATTCACGTAACTGAGACACGGCATTGGCCATGCCCACACCACCACCCGCATAGATAATGGGTTTTTTCGCCGCGTGCAGTAATGCTTTCGCCGCAACAATATCCGACTCATCATGCCAAGGCTCAGGTAACACAGCTAATAACGGGGTTTTATATTCAAGTAAAGCCACTTGAATGTCTTTGGGAATATCAACCAGTACCGGGCCGGGTCTTCCCGAAGCGGCAATCTCAAATGCTTGATATAAGGTCGGGATAAGCTCATTAATATCGGTGACCATAAAACTGTGTTTCGTACAAGAAAGTGACATCCCCAACATATCGATTTCTTGAAAAGCATCGGTACCGATGACACTGGTAGACACCTGTCCAGTCACCGCCACCATAGGCACCGAATCTAATAGTGCATCGGCAAGTGTCGTAACCAAGTTAGTCGCACCCGGTCCTGAAGTGGCAAAGCACACACCGGTTCTGCCACTGGCTCTGGCATAGCCCAATGCTGCAAAAGCGGCGCCTTGTTCATGACGACTTAAGAGGTGCTCAACAGAACTACCATGCAGTGCATCATAGATTGGCATGATGGCTCCACCGGGATAACCAAATATCGTATTCACACCATGAGCAATTAATACTTTAATCACTGCGTCCGCGCCGCGAATTTTTTGCCCTTGTTCCATCGACTCACTTACCTCTATTTGCCATTCATTGTGAAAATTATGCTTGCATCTAAATCATCTCGACTTAAGCCTCACTTGACGCTTGCTTGACGTCCAAAACCGATATCACAAACTGACTTCGCCAGTAATAAAAAACCCCCCGGTCCTTACGGAGCGGGGGGTTAGTTGCAATCTTTAAACCTAATTAGGTATGTCGATTTAGCATACGCTGCCCCCGCTGTGACTTGAGTGTCACAACGGTAATAATCACAATAATGAGCTTGGCAGCAAGGTGATGCATATTTAACGTGTATCCTAATCAGTATCTTTGCATAAATTCGGCTATCAACTTTTATTGATAGACATAAAAGCGATACTTAAGGTTTACCACAAAGCCAACAAGAAAAACAATAAAACTTTGTCTCATTAGTTGTCTTTGCCGATAAGTACCGGATGAAATAGCATTAGACACATAAAAGAACAACATACTGCTCACGTCCATATTGCAACTATTCTACATCCATTCTTTAAGCTGGAGGATCCATATCCGCACTCAAACGATAAGGTTTTAGTGCGGTAAAATCAATTAGCCTTCTTCAATAATTCTTTTCATTTCAGTCATGTAGCCACGTAATTTCGCGCCAACCTTCTCAACCGGAGTATTACGGATAGCTTGGTTGACGTCAATAAGACGCACATTGTCAACGCCGTTATCATTCTCAGTAAGGCCAGTACCTAATAGCGCTGGAGACATCGACTTGACGTAATCACGTAACATAGGCACGGCCGCATGATTAAACAAATAACAACCATATTCTGCCGTATCAGAAATCACTACGTTCATTTCATATAAACGCTTACGCGCAATCGTATTGGCAATTAATGGCGTTTCATGTAATGACTCATAGTAAGCAGACTCTTCAATAATGCCCGCTGTAACCATGGTATCAAAGGCCAGTTCAACACCGGCTTTAATCATAGCGACAAGGAAGATACCTTTATCAAAATAAGCTTGCTCGTCGATGTTTTCATCTGAGACAGGGGCATTTTCAAACGCCGTTTCATTAGTTTCATTGCGCCATTTCAGCAGGTTTGCATCATCGTTAGCCCAATCTTGCATCATAGTTTTAGAGAACTCACCACCAATGATGTCATCCATATGTTTTTCAAAAAGCGGCTTAAGGATAACTTTCAACTCTTCAGCCATATCAAATGCTTTGATTTTAGCGGGATTAGAAAGTCTATCCATCATGTGAGTAATACCACCGTGCTTCAATGCTTCGGTAGTCGTTTCCCAGCCTTGTTGAATCAGCTTAGCCGCGAAACCTGGCTCCAGCCCATCGGCAACCATTTTCTCATAACCTAAAATAGCCCCCGTTTGTAGCATGCCACATAAAATGGTTTGCTCACCCATCAAATCAGATTTCACTTCTGCGATAAATGATGAATGCAATACGCCTGCTCTATCTCCGCCCGTTGCACTGGCATATGCTTTAGCAATATCGAAACCATCAGCATTAGGGTCATTTTCAGGATGAACGGCAATCAGAGTCGGTACACCAAAGCCACGCTTGTACTCTTCGCGTACTTCTGTACCTGGGCACTTAGGGGCAACCATGATAACGGTTAAATCAGGACGAATTTGCATGCCTTCTTCAACAATGTTGAAACCATGAGAATAAGCAAGCGTCGCATTTTGCTTCATCAGTGGCATAATAGAATTCACTGCATCGGTATGCTGCTTATCAGGCGTTAAGTTTAAGACTAAATCAGCTGCAGGAATTAAGTCTTCGATGGTACCCACGCGAAAACCATTTCCCGTGGCCATTTGGTAAGAAGCCCGTTTTTCAGTGATCGCTTGTTGACGCAATGCAAACGCAATATTCAAACCTGAATCACGCATGTTCAAACCTTGGTTTAAACCTTGAGCACCACAACCTAATATGACGATGTTCCAGTCTTTGATATAATCACAGCCTTCACTAAACTCACTGCGATCCATAAAGCGGCACTGAGCCAGCTGTTCTAATTGTTGACGTAAGCTCAGAGAATTAAAATAGTTAGCCATCTGTTGTACCACCTCATTAAAGGATTACGGAAATCGATTGACTCTCAATAAGTCAAACCGCGATTGAGGTCACTATAACGCAAGCGTTTCATTGCTTAAAATGATATATTCGAAACACTGTGTTGCATTTTTTGCAATACAAACCAATGTTTCAAAGTAGTCATTAATATGTTTAATTACCTCCTGAGTAATGAGTTTAAATGTTATGGATATTCGTACGATCAAGCTCTATTTACACCTTTGCGATAGCTTACATTTCGCAAAAACGGCTCAAGCCATGCATGTCAGCCCCTCCACACTCAGTCGTACCATGCAACGATTAGAAGAAGAAGTGGGAGCCTTATTATTTAGGCGCGATAATCGCAGCGTTACCCTCACCAATGCGGGTATCGAATATCGACATTTTGCTGAGCAAACCCTGAATAACTGGGGTAAGCTGAAAACAAAAATAGATCCTAAACAAGATTTTCTTCGAGGCAGATTAAACTTATTTTGTTCTGTCACGGCCGCTTATAGCCACTTACCCGGATTACTCGATAGATTCAGGCGCGAACACCCTTTAGTTGAAATAGCATTAACCACTGGTGATGCTGCCAATGCCATTAATGAAGTGCGTCAAAACCGAACCGATATCGCCATTACCGCCTTGCCCGAACCTTTTCCTGATAGCTTACATTTTGCCAAAATTGATAATATTCCTTTATCTATCATAGCGCCGACCTTTAGATGTAAAGTGCAAGAATTACTAACAGAATCTTATATCCCTTGGGATCGACTTCCCTTTATTGTCCCGGAACATGGCCCCGGTAGAATACGAATCGATAACTGGTTCAGAAAACTGGGATTAATCCCTAATATTTATGCTCAAGTATCGGGTCATGAAGCCATCACATCGATGGTCGCATTAGGGTGTGGAGTGAGCATTACGCCAGAGGTCGTCATCAAAAATAGTCCAGTCCGAGATAGGATCCAGTTACTGCCTTCACCAATAGCGATCCCCCCTTTTGAACTCGGGTGTTGCTGCAAAAAGAAACGTCAAGATGAGTCTGTTATTAATGCATTTTTAGAAGCAATATAGTTAACCTACATTTAACAAACAAGAAAACAACTAATGAGCCTTTTATTTTATCAAAAAATGACTAACGAACATAAATGGACACCTTAAATACTTAACGTTAATGAAATTTACAGATAAAAAGAAGTAAAACGATTAACCCTTTTTATTGATATCCTATTGATAATTAATTATTTTTAATATAAAAGAACATCGGTGTCATTAATTATTTAAAGTATCAAGTTGATTTGAAATGGTAAAAAATTCTTGACTGATTTACACTTACAACTCAAATAAGATAGCTTTGATATAACATGACTCCCGTAAAAACGCCTTTACTCAAACTGTCTTTTCTCTGTTTGTTATTAACAGCCCCCTTTCTTAATTCAACCACTTATTGGGGGATCCCATTGTGGGCATGGGGCTCCCTTATTCTCAGTGTTATTTATGCATTAATATTATTAATCGCACTTGAAAAAGAATGGGATGAGTGATAACAAACCTATCTAACAAATATTTTAAGATCACCCTTAAAGATTATTTGTCACGATTTATAATGGATATCCAATCTCATATTGTTTCACCTTTCATTTAAACTCAATAGAGAAAAATCATGAACAACCCGTTACTCAATGTCCCCAGCATGATCTTTCTTATTCTCTATTTAGTCTCTCTTATTGGTATAGGGATCCTCGGAAAGCAGAAAAGCAAAGAAAATACCCTCAATGATTTTTATTTAGGTGGCAAGAGCTTTGGGGCTGGGGTGTTATTTTTAACTTTATATGCTACTCAATACAGTGGCAATAATTTAATCGGCTTTGCTGGCTCAGCTTACCGAAATGGCTGGTTTTTTCTGGTGGGTGTAACCTTAATGCTCTCCGTCATTGGCGGTTATATGCTTTATGCGCCTAAGCTGTTTCGTTTATCACAACAACAAGACTTCATCACCGTCGGTGATTTCATCGCTTACCGCTATCAACATAAATTACTCACGACCCTTATCGTCATCATTTGCTTAGTCGTATTATCCGGTTACATTCTCAGCAACCTAAAAGCAATAGGCTATATCATGAGTTATGTCACAGGAGGAGGAATTAGCTTTGCACAAGGCATTGTTTCAATGGCATTAATCATGGTGATCTATGAAACATTAGGTGGCATGCGATCTGTCGCTTGGACCGATGCCATACAAGGGAGCTTACTTTTAGTCACCATACTGATTATTTTTGCTGTGATCTGGACTCAGTATGGCTCAATATTCGACAATCAAAATACACTCGAAAGCGTGAAAAAACAATTTTTTAGAACACCCGAGATGGGGGATATAAAGCAATGGGTGAGTACCTTAGTGATGGTCTGTTTTGGCGCTGCCGTTTACCCCCAAGCCATACAACGCATTTATGCATCCAAAAGTAAAAAAAGCCTGCAACGCTCCTTCCAATTAATGTTGTTTATGCCCTTTTTTACCACCTTACCGATTATTATTATTGCTATTATTGGCGCAGCTCATTTCCCAAATTTAGACAAAGTCACTTCAGATCAAATCATCCTATTAATGTTATCTAAGCTCAATAACATTGCTGGCATGCAATACATAGTCACCCTCTTTGTTGCGGCCGCCATTGCCGCCATTATGTCAACTGTTGATTCGGCAATGCTCGCTATTGCGTCTTTATTCACACAAGATATTTATCAAGCATATCGCCCACAAGCGAGTCAAAAAAAGTTAATTTATCTGGGAAAGGTGTTCACGTGGATCCTTATTGCGATTATGGCTGCACTGGCTATTTATGTCCCCGTGACGTTGTGGTGGTTAATCCAATTAAAGCTCGAAATTCTTTGTCAAATAGCCCCAGCGATAATGCTTGGAGTGCATTTCAAACAATTAAAAGCGAGCTCCATTTTATGGGGGCTCATAACAGGGATTAGCTTCACTTTAATTTTCATGTTTTCTCCTTCACTTGGTCAGCCCTTTGGGATCCCAGCGGGCGTTGTTGGTCTGATGCTAAATGCCATTATAGTCAATTTACATCACAAACTCACCACTCGATCCATATCAACACATTAAGCTCATACTTTGATAAATGTGTACAAAGTTAAAGTGTATCAAGCCAAGATGGGCCAATAATAAGACAATAATAACGCCTCATTGTACAGCTAAGCTATACTGCAAGTTATGTAACACTTTCCAAGTCATGCCACAATTGTTAAAAAATAAATTCTTCATTTTAGCCAGCTTACTCCTTCTCTTCATTATGGGCTATTACAGCTCAGGCTACTTTTTTATCTATAATAATGATGCCTATGTGAGTGCCGATGTCATTAAAATTACACCTAGCGTGTCAGGCCCAATTAATGAGGTCAATGTAAAAGATAATCAAAGCGTTAAAAGGGGAGATTTATTAATTAGCTTAGATCAAGAACCTTTCAATATTGCAGTTGATAATGCACTCGCCTTAGTGTCACAAGCCATCGCTCAACAAAGCCTACTTAGCACTCAGCTTAAAGAAGCCAAAGCATCCATTGAAATCAGTCAAGCACAAGTCAATTTCGCAAAACTTGAATATGAACGTTATAAAATATTACAAAAGAAAAATTCGGTTTCTGAAAATGATCTCGACGCAAAAAAAGAGCAATACAATATCGCCACAGCCACATTAGAAAAATCGCAACTCACTTATCAAGACTTACAAAAAAGAGCTCCCCTAGATCAAGCGTTGGTTCTACAGCAAAAAGCCGCCCTTAGACAAGCCAATTACAATTTAAAAATGAGTAAGCTATATGCACCATCGGATGGTTATATCAATAACTTGAAAGTTTACAGTGGTGATTACGCTAATCAAGCAACGCCCCTGTTTGGCTTTATTTCTCAAGACAGTGAACATATTATTGCCAATATCAAAGAAAGTAACCTTGTCTCATTAACAAAAGGCACATCAGTATGGGTGTATTTATCGAATCATCCGTGGAAACTCTATCGTGGTAAAGTTGACAGTCTAGGCCGAGGAGTTTCCCGAAATAGTACCCAACCCGATCCTTCTTTGCCTTATGTCGAACCCATTACCAATTGGATCCGGTATGAATACCGGATCCCTGTGCGCATCAAACTCATTAATTTCCCTAAAGATAAAGCCCTACCTGTTGGTATCGATGCTAAGGTCATTGTTTTTTAATGCTAAGTGCATTTGAACAAGTCAGAAAAGACATTAATCAACAGCTGAGCCATTTCTCACTCATTGAACCCCATGTACAACTCACACTCAAGGCAAGCCTAGCTGTTGTTCTCGCGCTTTTTCTGGCAGTGTTATTTCAAACTCAAGAGCCTTATTGGGCGGGTATCTCTGCTTTTGTTGCCATCCAGCCGACGGTAGGCAACACCATAGCAAAAAGCTTAGAAAGAATGATTGGCACTATCATCGGTGCAATGCTGGGCATAGTCGTTATTGCACTCTTCATTACCCAACCAATTATGTTTTCTATTAGCATATTTATGTTTGCTTTTCTAGGTATTTACTTCGCATCTGTGATTGAAACTAAAGCCTACACTTGGTTATTCATCTATGTCACCGGCATCATGATTTTATTAGCAGGCCTCAATAATCCCACCCCAGCAAATTTCATTAATGTGGCTTTTTTTAGGAGTTTGGAAATTATTATCGGGGTATTAAGCAGTATGTTCATCAGCATTCTTATCTCTCCTTTACATGCCCATAAGCAGCTTAGGCAATCGGTTATTCAGCTTTTAGACCAAGCCATCACTTTAACCCATGCAAACAATCAATATGTCACTGAATCAACAAGTCTCCATGATAAGCAAAACAAAAAATACCAATATGACACTACCAATATCATCCATATAATACGTAAGAATCTCACTCAACAAGATAAATTACTGCTTTTTTCGCAGCACGAAATAAAACCCGACTCGACCCATAATCAACTCATAGAAGTACTTCCTGTTATTCGAAATATCAATTCGTTACTGATGTATAGTTACCATTTTCATCATAACAATATCACTCAAGATATACGTTCAACGAAGCTCAGTCAGGCTGTGATACAATTTAATATCACGACCGCTAAAATCCTTAAACATTATCAAGCATTATTAACAACAAAAAAAGTATTTGCCACATTCACAGCACAACAAAAGCTAGAATTACAGCAGCTCAATCAACAGCTGAATAATCATTTTCAACAATTAGACGCCTCATTACTTGAACAAAAAAAAACCTCACATCAAGATCCAAACAAGAACAAACATGACTCACCTTTAGAGTGCTATGAATGGATTAACTATTTCAAACAAATCCAGTTTGAAATGAATCATCTTTTTAGTCGCATATTCAAGCATAATCAAGAAAATAAAAAAACTTCCACTCCGAAAAACCAACAAGAAAACGCACTGTTTGACACTAAATTAAATCGCTATTTTCATTATGATGAGTATTATTTCAAACATGCTCTCATTGGGGCGGCAGCTATTTTATTTACACCTTTCATATGGTTATATTTTTCGCTCCCTGGTTATTATCAAATTGCAGTTTCTATTGCCGTTTGCTTCAACCTCTCCACAGATACTACCCGCAATAAAGGATATTATCGGATCCTCGGCTGTTTAATCGGTGCTGTCATAGCAATACTCGTGCTCAGTCTAGACATCGACAATTTTGCCATCATATTAACTCTGGTATTTTTTATCGTCTTTAGCTTTTGCTTGTTACACTTTTCCAATGCAACCTCAATGAGTGTCGGTACTCAAGCCGCCGTTGTTTTCATTATTGGCACTGTCGATCAATTGAGTCCAAATACTTCATTAGCCGTTCCTATTGAGAGGTTTGGCGGTATTATCTTAGGCGTAATCAGCGTCATTATTTTTCAATTTATATTTTGGCCCTATCAAAAAAAAGATGAATTAAAGCATCACTACGCACTACTTATCTCACGCTTTAATCAACATTTTAAAACCTTATTCTCTCCACAAGCTCACCCAAGTACCCTAAGCCTATGGGATAATCAAGGCAGACATAGCCTCTCTTATTTAAAACTTTATCTTTATCGTTTCGAACAAATCACACAGGGAAATAATATACCCTGGCAAACAAAAAAAGAGCAATATAGTCAAACGTCTATAAAAGCTTATTACAGCTTGCAAAACTACTTACTCAATCAAGAGCAGACTGTTAAACCGAAAGTTCCAATTGATGATATCCTCGTGAAAGAGAGTTATCGTTTACTCGCCTTACCGATTGAAGAGAAAATGCCTCAGAATATTATTCAAGATTTTATCAGTGTAGAAAGCAAACTGGCCGACAAGCTAAAGGGTTTATTCTCATCTCCTGATAATAATAAACCTGAAACCCCCAATGCCAACTCACTTATTGAGATTCCAACTGCGAGTTATCTCTCGCTGCTCAGTTTATGTAAAAATAAACGCGCGTTACTGGAAGAATACACCGAGTTTAATGAATGAATATAAAAATATAGACTCAACTGAAGTACAAAGTGCGTATGCTGATTTTAGATGATAATAAACACTACAGACATGATAAAGAATACAATAAAAATACTCTCTTCTAACTTCGATCCCTTACGATGCCCATCTATTTTTGTTAAGCACTTCTTATTTATTAAACGCTTCATCAAAGATTTTCGCCTCAAAAAGCAAGATCTGAGAAATAACCGCATGTCAGCCACCAGTTCATAAATAGAGACTAGATCCATAATAACAAACTGCTTCAAATTGATCAGTTAAATCTGCATTTATTCTGTTATATGATATTTTAAACCATGACTAATCTGGCAAGGTCATTAATTGCTCCATGCATTAACTGACATTCCCATCATCAGATGTTTAAGGTCTTTATTACTCCTGACAATAATAAGACATTCCCTATATCCATATAGGTCAGATAACAAATGTCATGCTCACATGGATGTGAGTGAACGACCATGATGCTCAGCAAAGTTAATAACTTAGTTATTCTAAGTTGATGCGAATAACGCAGTATAAAAGTGTTTCCTCTTTATCTATAAGAGTCAGCCCGTTGGGAGTCCGTAAAAAACACCAGCTTCTACGTGCGTTACCTTAAAAGGCAATCCGCATTCTGACGCCTTTTCTTTTAAAAAGAATACGCCTTGAATTGAGCCTTTTTACGCACTCTGAAAACATGCACTTTCAAGTGGCTTGGGCATAGAATATCCAATCAAGAAATGTTATGGCCGTCCCACACCGGACGTCTCGACATCAACACAATAAATAGCGCCGCTCAATGAGGCTTTAGCTTCAACAGGATCAAAGATTCTGGTTGTCATAATAAACAAGGTTTTTCTCTCACTCCCGCCTAATACACAAGCCAAAGGATGAACGCCACCGGGTAAGGAGAGCCTATCCAAATATTCCCCTTGTGATCCCACTCGATAAACATAACAAGATTGGCTACAAGCAACCCAAATAGCCCCTTGTTTATCGAGACAGATCCCATCAGGACCACTGCCAGTAGGAAAGCGGGTGACTTGCCATTTACCCGATAATGTCCCCTGTTCATTTAATGTAAAAGCACTTAAACAATCTGAAAATGTCTCCGCTACAAATAATGTTTTTCCATCATCACTAATGGCCATACCATTTGCCGTACCAATCTCATTCACTGCCGTTGAACAATTTCCATGAATATCGAGCTGTTTAATATTCCCCATTCGGGGCTCTTCGCCTTCCATGTAATTAAAGCTAATGTTACCGATGAAAGCATGCCCGCTTGCATCAATGATCATGTCATTACTGGCAAAACTCTCCTCATCATCAAGTTCAGCCCAAGTAAAAAAATGATCCTCATTGATTTTAAGCACTTGATGCTCAAACACCGAAACGGCACAAAAATCGCCGTTGGGCATCCAGCCAATCCCCGATAACACCCCATCATAACGCGCCAGTAATCTCACTTGTCCTTGGTGATCAAGGATCTTTATTTCACCTAAAAAGACATCCGAAAACCATAGCTCTCCTGCATGCCAACGAGGAGACTCGGGGTAACACAAACCTTCAATTACACACTTTAATGGCGCCATAATAATGATCCATCCTTACCCACCAATGAATTAATCATAGTGTAAACATTCATTATCATATTTTTCCGACAAAAAATTACCGATACAACATCACAGACTGGCCTTTAATAAACAATTAAAACATATTGTTAAAGTTTCAAGACTAGGATATAAACAATGTTATTGGCTTATAAAAAATAGCCATCTTTAAAAGACAGTCATCAAGTCCGAAAGCATCAAGGTAGAAACGCATATGGAATTAATAGGAACAAACATCAGCCTTAAACTCTTCAATGAAAGCGATTGGCCACTGGCTTTACATCTGTCGACCGATCCTACTCTTATGAAACATGTGTATGATCCTTTTACTGAGCAAGAAGCCAGAGCAAAGTTTGAAGCAAAGCTAAGCCCTTGGACGAAAGACAGTGAAACGTGGTTATCTTTGAGTATCAATGGTAATAAAACTGGTGAAAAACTCGGCAGTATCGGCCTAAAAATAACCAACCCTGATGCCTGCATTGCTGAAATAGGCTTCATGCTCAAAACCTCAGCACAAGGAAAAGGCTACGGGTTTGAAGCGCTTTGCCTTATCAGAGATTATGCCTTTAACACATTAACCCTAAACAAGCTTTGTGCAACCTGTGCCAGTCAAAATATGGGTTCTTATAAACTGCTTGAAAAAGCTGGTTTTACACGAGAAGGTCAGCTGAAACACAATGCTTTCATTGGCGGTGAGTTTATCGATGATTATCTATACGGACTGTGTCAGCAAGATCGATAAAAATCTATCTAAGCTCACAAATACATCCCCATGTCAGATGACAATGCATCTCCAATGCTCAATAAAACTAAAGCTCAACATAGGCTGAGCTTTAGTGTCCATTCAGCGCCACTAATCTCTATGACCCATTAAGCACTAGCCACACTAGGGGTTGATTGAAGCAAAGACTCATGACCCGGTTTCGGCATATGCGGCACCAATAAAGCCAACACTAAAGACACAACAGCCATTCCCGCCCCGATATAGAAAACCCAAGCAGGGTTAATCATCCACACCATGCCTAAGAAGACCGGTAAAATCACCGCGGCAATATGATTAATCGTAAAAGACACCCCAGACGTTGACGCGATGTCTTCAGGTGAGGCAATTTTTTGAAAATACGTTTTTGTGGCAATGGCCATGGCAAAGAAAATATTATCAATCACATATAAACTAGAGGCAATCCAATGATTATCCACTAAAGCATAAGCCACAAAAACGAGGATTAAGCCCATATACTCAACCATTAATATCTTTCGCTCACCAAAGTATCCAACAAAACGACCTATTTTAGGGGCCAGCCAAATAGTGGCCACCTGATTGATAATAAACAGCATGGCCATGTTTTCTACCGAAAAGCCAAACTTATCAACCATCAGAAAGCCTGCAAATACCACAAAAATTTGCCTGCGAGCGCCACTCATAAACACTAAGGCATAATACAGCCAATAACGCTTTCTCAGCACCAAATGCTTATGTTGTACTGTCTTTTGCGGTAATAAGGGGAAGCGAATAAATAAATACAAGGCCATCAAACAACCTAATATTCCTGCAATCAGGTACACAAGCCAATAAGGCACCTGCAAGAACTCCATCGCACACCAGATAAGAGTAAACGTCAATAAAGCAGCCATCGCCGTTTTACTTAATATTGTTCCCATGATGGCTGGTGCTTCTTTTTCCCCTAGCCATTGAATTTGTAACGAAGTATTGATGGTTTCAAAATAATGAAAACCAATGGACATGATTATCGTTGTCGCATACAAGCCGTAACTGGTCGGAAAAAAGCCAGTTAACCCCACCCCGATAGATAATATCGCCAGCGAGAGTACCGCCACGTATTGCTCTTTTAATAATAGTAATAAAAATACTGCCCCAAAAGCGAGAAACCCTGGAATTTCACGCAAAGTTTGTAACATTCCAATTTCTGTCCCTGTAAAGCTCGCGTGCTCAACACTAAAATTATTCAGTAAAGCCTGCCAAACTGAAAAGGTAATAGCGACACAAATTGCACTGATCAACAAAAACTGTTGAGAGCTGTTCTCCTGATGACGCATTCTTATTCCTAAGTTGTTATATGACAATGACACAGTTTACGGGCAAATAAAGTGGCAAACTTTACCAATTATGACTTATTATTTATCAAATGCGCCAAGTTAACTTTGGGTAAGAGATTAAAGACTCCCAAACCAAGTAGAAAGGCATAACTCAACAAGTCTGGAAATAGATCCTTTCTAATCCAATGACATAATAATATGAATTTAGGAGTATCAATATAATGATCAACTCTCCCTTTGTGCTTAAAAAATTCATGCATCACCCCATTGAAGGGATCCAGGCCAGTCATAAAGCCAACACCATTGGGACACCACATCAACATACTTGGTGCCAATTACAGTATGCCATCAAAGGTACAATGAACATTATTGCCAGCGATCAAAGCTTTGTTATTCCCCCTCAAAGAGCCGTTTGGCTGCCTAAGCATGTTGAACACCAAGTCAATAATTTATCCGAAGTCGATTATCGTAGCCTGCATATTAGTGATGAGTTAGGTCAACAATTAGGTAATAAAGTAAAAGTGATTGAAGTGTCTGACTTTCTAAGAGAACTCATCATTAGAGGTTGTGAAGCGTGGCAAGCCCAATACCCACTAAATGACATAAACAAAGCCATGATGACCTTACTCATTGCTGAAATACAACAGGCTCCCGTTAGCCCTTTGCATTTACCTTGGCCAAAAGATCCTAGACTCAAGAAAATTTGCCAGATCTTACAACATAATCCCGCAGACAATCGAACCTTGCCTGAACTTGCGCAACTGTCAGGTGCATCAGTACGCACACTCAATCGACTGTTTATTAATGAATGCCAATTAGGCTTTAGTGATTGGCGGCAAAAATTACGCGTGCTGATAGGACTTGAGCGACTACAAACCAACACGTCGATAACTCAAGTGGCATTAGAACTCGGGTACAGTTCAAGCTCTGTCTTCATCAATGTCTTTAAAAAGCATTTACATGCGTCACCAAAAAGTTATTTAAAACGACAGTAAAATCAAAAAAAACATAAAACTATCCCTTGCATTTCACCGCTGTTACCGTATAAAAAGTTAGCGTAATACTAGTCAATACGCCTTAATGATAAGAGAATAGAGGAAATGTCATGCAGTATCTGTGTATGTTATGTCAAAAAAAACACCTTGCTTCACCGACTCAAATTAAATGCGATTGTGGTGGGGCATTATGGCTAAATGACAGCAGTTTAGGATTAACAAAACGCGATATTATTAGTCATGACTTTACCCTATGGCGCTACTGTAAAGCTTATCCAATCAATAGAGAAGATGTTCAAGTCTCTTTTGATGAAACCATCACGCCAATGCCTCAACTCGAATGGGATAACACGCCTATTTTTGCAAAAATGGATTCCTTAATGCCCACGGGATCCTTCAAGGCGAGAGGGGCAGCTATCGTCATTAATTATTTAAAAAAACAAGGGATTGATTGTTTTGCAGAGGATTCCAGTGGTAATGGGGGTTCTGCCTATGCGGGTTACTGCGCCAAAGGGGGACTTAAACTCAATGTCTTCATCCCTGCAGGCACCGCGGCAGGAAAAGTCGTGCAAACGAAAATGTATGGCGCAAATTGTATCGAAATTGAGGGCTCTCGAGCCGATGTCGCCAATGCCGCTATTGATAGTATCCATACCCATGGCAGTTATTACGTCGGCCATAATTGGCATCCTTTATTCATCGAAGGGGTTAAATCTATCGCTTATGAAATTTGGGAACAAAACAACTACCAAGCTCCCGATAATATCGTTGCCCCCGCAGGAAATGGCAGCCTGATTGCCGGTGCCTATCTTGGATTTAAAGCACTACTTCAACAAGGGGAAATAACGAAAATGCCACGATTATTTGGCATTCAATCTGCAGCAGTTAACCCTTTCGTTAAACAATTTAATCACGACACCTCCCCTGTGGCGCCAAAAAATACCATTGCAGAAGGGATCCGTATCATGCGATCTTCTCGCATCACTGAAATTATTCAGTTTGTAAGAGAAACCCATGGCCAATTTATCAGTGTGTCAGAATCACAAATCAAAGACGCCTTATTTAAAATGGGTCAAAAAGGATTTTTCATTGAACCCACTTCAGCCACCGCTTTTGCCGGAATAAGCAAGCTTATAAGCGCCGGCGTCATCAAGCCTGATGAAAAAACAGTGGGCGTGATCACGGGACATGGATTGAAAGCCACCGATAATATATCATCTTTAATGAATGAGAAGTAACAATAATGGTTTATTATACTTGTGGTTTTAATTGAATAAAATCATCCACGACACGATTGAATTTTTGAGGGTTTTCAATGAAAGTGAAATGCTTACCACCTTCTTCCACTTCAAATATGACTAACTGGGAATTTGGAATACTCAGGTTCATCCATACTTGAGAGCTCACTGGTGTCGGGCTTCCTCGGCCCACTATAATCAACGTCGGCAGATTAATTCGAGGAACCACATCCCGACAGTCTTGATGAAATTCATTATAAAGCAGTACTGCCGCTTCCGGATTTGAAAAACGACAAGTCGTTTCAATCAGTAAACGCTCATCCTCAGGTAAAATATGCTTGGTTATCTGCCTGTGTAATAAAATCGTTTTGGCCTTATTTGCGCTATCACTTAATAAGGTATTCACAAAACTCATAGACGATACGGGATCCACAAAAGATCCATAGTTGGCAACTTCTGCTGATGACCACATGGGGTTTGACGTTAATACCGGAATTTTATCGACAAAGATCAATTTAGCTAATCTTTCACCGCCAAAAAGTTCCCAGTAGCAGCACATAACCGCCGCACCAGAAGCATGCCCAAGCACAACCGTATTGTTTAAATCTAAGTAGCTGAGTAATTCATGTAGATCTTTGGCTAGCCGATAGATTTTATATCCATAAGCCACCTTTTCAGACTGTCCATGCCCCCGCATATCTAAAGCTATCACACGATACTTTTCACTTAACAATTCAATCTGATACTTATATTGCTCGGTGCTTTGCGACCACCCATGTAGCATCACTAAAGGAATACCTTCCCCCTTATCCACGTAATGTAATTTTACATTATCATTGGTATAAAAGTAATGATGATCAACCGTTGAAAGATTCACCTTAGCAGCCTTCATTCATCATAAACGATGTCTTGAATAAAGGTATCAACGATTTGATTAAATTTATTTGGATTTTCAATAAAAGAGAAGTGATTGCCCCCTTCTTCTTTTTCAAAAATAACCAATTGAGATCCTTTAATTTGTTGATGCAACCATTTATGGGAATCAACAGACACTAGACTTGCACGGCCCACAATCAATAAGGTAGGAATATTGATCCTAGGCAAGATATCCCGCCAATCTTGATGTGCATTACTATAAAAAAGCGTCGCAGACTCTTCATTAGGAACTCGCATACTGCTGGTTAAAATGCACGCTTGTTTTTCAGCTGAAAGTGTTTTTGAAAAAAGTGAATGTAAAAAAATTGCTTTATATTTCTCCCCTTCATCGCCAGCAAGTTGATTAGTGATATCCACCGCAGATTTAGGATCTAACACCGCGCCATATTGTGCCTTCTCTTCTATGGACCAATCGGAATTAATCACGGTTGTTGCAGCCTTATCCACTAAAATCAATTTATCTAATCGCTCGGAGCCAAATAAATCCCAATAACAGTAAATCACAGTCGCCCCAACGGCATGTCCAAGTAATATCACTTTATCCAAACAAAGATATTCTAATAATTCATAAACATCCTTAGCAAAACGATACACTTTATAGCCATAGTCAACCCATTCTGAATCGCCATGACCCCGCATATCCAATGCTATGGTGCGATATTTTTGACTCAACACGGCTATTTGATATTGGTACTGTACCGCGCTCATAGTCCAACTGGGGATCATGACGATAGCTTGACCTTGACCTTTATCAATAAAATGTAGTTTGACATTATCACTGGTACGAAAGTAATGGCTATCAGCCTTAGCAAAAACCATATATTGATCCTAATTAGACATTAGAATAACCTTCACTATTATAACATTTACACCTCATTAAATACGCTTAAAATGTAAATCCTCATGTCAAGACAAAATCAATCAAGTTAAAACAAAAAACTTTAAAATTAAATACTTAATTACAACATCAAAAATAGAGTTAACAAACAGACAACGACAACAAAGCACTAGACACTCATATCCGCTTATATTTCAATCTGATGTCATCAGTCAGCTAACCAAAGAGTGTCATTCTTATTTCACCACCACCTGAGTAAAATAGTGTAAAAAAAGTAAAAAAACCTTATCTACTTCAGAATTAGCGCCTAAATCAAAAAAATGAATTTACAACTACACTCTACAAAGTCATCTTTAACCGAGCATAACGGGATCTGTTTATGGCTATCGCGTGTGTAAAAACAAGGGCAAACAAAGGGGTGGATGCCCCCCTTGTCACTGTAGAAGTACACCTAAGCAATGGATTACCTGCATTTAACTTAGTCGGTTTGCCTGAAACCTCCGTCAAAGAAGCAAAAGAAAGGGTACGCAGTGCCATTATCAACACGGGCTTTGAGTTCCCAGTGCGCCGCATAACCGTTAATTTAGCCCCTGCGGATCTTCCCAAACAAGGTGGGCGCTATGATTTACCCATCGCAATTGGGATTTTAGCCGCTTCGGGACAAGTCCCCATAAAAGCAATAGGACAATTCGAATTTATTGGGGAGCTTGCACTTTCAGGTCACATACGTCCCTGCCAAGGATTGTTGCCTGTCATTATTGAAGCAAAAAAACAACAAGCCAGCGTCATCGTCCCCTTAGATAATCGACAAGACGCTACCTTAGTCGGTTATAAAAAAGTGTTCTTAACTAATCACTTACAATCTCTGTGTACTTTTTTACATGGGCAGTCTCAATTACCCAGTATTGATGGCACCATTCACTGGCAAGATCCACAGCACACCTCAGTAAAAAATAGCGGCTGCCTAAGTGATATTATTGGGCAGCATCAAGCCAAATTAGGATTAGTAATTGCTGCAGCGGGTAACCATAACTTATCCTGATTACCGACAAGTCTCAGCCATAAGCTACTAAAACTGAACTATAGTTAAAGTAAGGCTTTGAGTGGATAAATGGTTATGGCTAAAAGTAAAGTTCAACACCAGTTT
>NZ_JAKIKS010000064.1 GCF_023284005.1 Shewanella surugensis | reverse complement strand
AATGGTTATCTTGCCATGACTTTATCACTTTTGATGCACTCAAAGAGAGTGTAAAAAATATCATGGACAACTATCCATCAAAATATACGATAACTTTTAGTTAAGCACTTAAGGACAGCCATAAGGTATTTGAGAAAATAGTGCGCATTTACACTTTGTTAAAAATTAAATTTAACCAAATATTAAGCACTTACGTTTACTACAAAGTAGATAATAGGTTTGGAAACCGAGCATGCGTGTTTTTAAGGCTGGTATATCGGACATTAATAAAGTAAATTATATGAAATACAGTATATTAGCTATGCGCAGTATACAAAGGTTGCACATATTTAGGAGTACTGACATTTTGGTTCGCGGAATTCAAAGCCAATTAAATCTAAAGCCGCACTTTTATTCAGAGTCGGCAAAAGTAGGAGCTTTGGGGTGCATACTAGGAGGCTCCTTAGCGTTTTATTTATTTTCGCTTATTAGTTCTTTTTTTGGTGTCGCTAGTGATGTACCTATAAGGGAGTATGAGCAAACTGTAATAATCGGGCTATTTAGTTCTTGCCTATTAACGCTTTTAGTTTGTTTATATTTTTTTTGTGCTATTTCAGCTTTGGTTTACTATGGCACTAAATATAAAAAAGGTTACATCAGCAAAGAAGAGCTAATAAACATAGCTTTTAAAAGTTTATACCCGCAACGTTGGCAAAATGGTTTGTGAACAATATGTATAACAAGGCCTTAAAGTTGGATGCGTGACAGTTAGCTCGGTTCCGCTTCGCTTCACATTGTAGCCAACAATTACTCACCGCTTAAGGCGGC
The DNA here is from genome assembly GCF_023284005.1 of Shewanella surugensis. Taxonomy (GTDB): domain Bacteria; phylum Pseudomonadota; class Gammaproteobacteria; order Enterobacterales; family Shewanellaceae; genus Shewanella; species Shewanella surugensis. The sequence goes on along the minus strand of NZ_JAKIKS010000064.1, from coordinate 31,770 downwards.
GTTAGGGCCACTTAGATTCGAGATCTACTATGAAAAATATAGAGTGGGGTGAGTCAAATAACCCTCCTTATGACAATGAAGCTTGTTTCCACATTGAATCTGAATTAGGAATAATATTTCCGAAATCATACTTAGACCTTCTTAGAAAGTGGAACGGTGGGTATTCAGATCCATCCTATCAAATAAAAATTGAAGGAAATGTGCCAATTGATCTAGATTACTATCTTCGAGAAGGGTTTTGGGACGTATCGTCTATTGCTGGCATCTGGGACTCAAAAGGAGAATGCAGCATGCTTTATCTTCTTGATGTAGCAAAAGAATGGGGGTTGCCTGAAAAGGTCATCCCACTTCAAGGAGATGGTCATACCTGGGTTGCTTTCGACTATAGAGGTTCAAACAATGCAGAGCCTAAGGTCATCTTCATTGAGAGCGATGAAAATAAGTCATTTATCCTTGCTAATAATTTCAATGACTTTGTCGGCAAGTTAATACCATATGCTGATGTATACGATTATGATGGCAATATCATATATCAGCCCTAACAAGGCAATAACTAAGCCACCCATTGTTAAATTTGTAATAAAAGTAACGTGTTTATTTTTACTGGCTGAATTCAACCTTATTGATACTGCCCACTTATCTTACTAAAACACGCTCAAGGCGGTTGTACTGCCATTAATTTATGATGAGAGAGGCGAACTGAGAAGTTTGTTTTCACCCTTAATGCTTCCATTGAACTAACAGTAACAGCCAACACTCTCAAATCAAAGCAACACACTGGCTTATGCTGCTTCTTTTGATTTTTCTTTCAGTCCCCATCAAAGTTGCCGAAAGTATTTTATCAGTCATCGCGTGAATGAGGTAGGGATGCCGAGATAGTCTTAGTTGAATCAGGGATGATGAATCTAAGACGATAGCGATGACTTTTAATAAAATAATAAGGTGTTTAACTTCGTTAGGGGCGGCGCAGGGTTCCAAGGGGGATTGCTGCTGTTCCCCTTTGGCCCAGTGTAGATGGGAATCCACGATGTTAGCCTACCAACTGGGCCATGAAACAATTAACCAAACTCTGTGATGATTTTTAGCCAATTTTCAGCGGGTATATTGAGTCTATTCAATATCAGCCCTACATTCGCAGTAAGCACTCAAAAAGCCGAGACAGCTTCGGGTTTTTGAGTACTTACAAAACTGTGAGCTAAATGTTGGTTTTAGCTAGGTTTAGTATATTTAGTATAAATGGGGGGTATTCTACTAAGAAGGATTATTGATAGTATGGTTACTTATTAAGTAAGTCCTGTGAAAATCGAGCATGCTCACTATACAAAGGTTATGCCCTACTCTATCCAAAGAATATTGGTAACTTTATGCTAGAGAATGAAATTGAAATATTGGCTGCAGATAATCAAGGTGTAGAGATACCTAAGCCAAAAGCAAAGGCGCCATTCACTATAAAATCAATGGGCGTAAGACGGGGGGAGCGAGCGCTTATATACAAAATACCCTCTCATTCCCCTAAACAGAATCATTATTGCAAAGGTATCACTTTGTCAGAATTTGAGTTTGCTTATCAAAGGCTATTGAAAACCAATGAGCTGACAAGAAAGTGGTTTAATGAAAATATGCCCAAATGTGCAGGTGAAGGTAGTTGTAATTTTACAACTGTAGGTGGAATTTTCGAACTCTTAGGGAAAGCCAAGTATCATTCTCAGGGAAGGTACATTGCAGCCAGTAAGGCATAACAAAACGGATTCCATATACTGTCAGCCTTCAGGCGAGTTATAGAAGAATAATCAAAACCTATATTGACGCTTCCCTTTAATCAAGCTTGTTTGGACTTTTATTAAGCCAAAGAAAACTAGCCAAGGTTATAACAGGCCTTGGTAAAATGGTTACTCACTAAGTTCAACCATATTACCAAGGCCTCTTATCTTGAAAAAGAATGCTCAAGTTCTGGTAGCTGTACTGGCAACGATTGATAAATCATTAAGACACCTAAGATTATTGGAACTATAAAAACACCTTATAATATAACGACTTACACATCACCCTTTAAGGATCTGTAACCCTTTAAATATAAGGGTTTATACATTTTTAGGCAGAATGAGCGCGAGTTCAGCCAAAAATGCATTGTGACTTCTGAGTACGTTATAGTCTTCAAATAGAAAGGTGCGCTCATAAAGGGTGACAGAACGACCTTGCACTGAAATAGACGCTCTGCATGTATTCACCCAGAGCCTCGGAATGTTGAAGGTTAGCCCAGCAACTTCACCATAGCTTCACCCACTGCGTGTGCACTGCCTGGATTTTGCCCGGTGATCACTCGGCCATCTTCAATAATAAATGCGCCCCAAGGTTGTACCTTATTAAAGCGAGCGGCTTTACGGGTTAACGCTTCTTCCATTAGGAATGGGATATCATTAATGGTGCCGTAATCGATTTCTTCTTCACGGGTGAAACCCGTCACCGATTTTGTGGCAAGCAAAGATTCACCATTGCTTAATGTGATAGGAAGCAAACCTGCGGGACCGTGACATACCGCGGCCAATATACCACCGTTCTCAAAGTGCTGGGCACTTAATTTAGCAAAGTCTTCGTTGGTGGCGAGATCAGATAGCAACCCAAATCCACCAGGATAAAACACGGCATCATAGTCCGCAATATTGACCTGAGAAACAGGGATGGTGTTGTTAATACGGTTCTGGAAATCTTCATCAGCCAGTACGCTGGTGTTCACGTCATCCCCTTCTATGTCGGTGCCATAAATAGGGGCTTTCCCCCCTTTAATGGAAGCGACTTCGTAATCAATCCCCGCCGTTTTTAATACGTGGACAACATGGGTTAGCTCTGGAGAAAAGGTACCGTTCGCTTGATCGGTTTCGCCTAGAGTGGCGTGGTTAGTCACTGGGATAAGTACTTTTTTCATGGTGGTGCCTCGTCATTTCGTTTAATTGGGGGGTATTTGTAAATCGTGTGACTACTTTAAGCTATTGCTGGTTTGATGTTAATATACTAAATTGACTAAACAGTATTGCTATATAGCAACAATAGGAAGCCGTATGGACAGTTTTGATGGGATAATTGAATTTGTCGCAGTGGCAGAAACCCATGGCTTCTCGGCAGCCGCGAGGCAACTTGGCTGCAGCACCAGCCATGTGAGTCGCCAGATTGCTCGCTTAGAGGAGCGTTTGGGCTGCACGCTATTGGCCCGCTCGACTCGCTTAGTGACCCTCACCGAAAATGGCACCGCCTATTATCAGCAAGCTAAAAATCTCGTTATCGGCCTTCAACAAGCCAATGAGCAAGTTAATCTTCAGCAGGTTCATCTTAGTGGGGTATTGAGAGTCAGTGCCGCTGGTGGATTTGCCGAGCATTATCTAGCACCGGCATTAATGGCGTTTGTCTCTGAGTACCCCGAGCTCACCATCGATTTGGACCTCAATAGTCGTATGGTTAACTTGCTGGAAGACGGGATCGATTTTGCGATCCGCTATGGTGAGTTAAATGATTCTAATTTGATCGCTCGCAAACTCGTCAGCCGCCCCATTATGGCCGTCGCCAGCAAAAAATATTTACAAAAAAATGGTACGCCAAAACACCCTAACCATTTAAAAAATCACAGTTGTATTGTTTCCAACAACGATGCTTGGGAATTCAATATTGAGGGCAATAAAGAAGTCGTGAAAGTAAAGGGACGATGGCGCAGTAATAACGCCAATGTGGTTTTAGACGCATGTAAAAAAGGGCTTGGCATTGCTTACATGCCAAAAAGCACGTTTAAAACAGTCTTAGACCGTGGTGAACTCATCCCCGTTCTCGAACCCTTTTGGGGACAAGGTACCAGCAGCTGGATTGTGTATCAGAATAAACGCTTTATGCCGTTACGGGTACGACTGGCCATTGATTTTCTGGTGCAATATTTTTCCGAGTGGGATGAAGCCTAGCGCTTCAGCCTTCTTATCCACCGCAAGCGATATTGCCATGGGTCTTTGAGCTTGCTATCAGTCTCCGACATGTACCTACAAGAGGCTGCTTTGATGGGAGCATCACGTCTAATAACGAGCAACATTCCAATATTAATTTACTCTCTTTTTTGTTACAGCCATTCATACATTTAACCGAAAATGTCATGAAGTAAGCGTAAGAAGTTATCATTAATTGATGTTTTGAATCAAACACGACAGGATAACCGAAACATCATCTCAGATTGAACAATCAAATGAAAAAATCTCGGCTTTACTCGGCGCTATTATGCGGCGCTGTTATCACCTCTTCAGCCATGGCCACTCCCGCTCAACACGCAAAGACTCATGTCGATACTCATATTGAGACTCAGACGATGACCAGCAGCAATAACGATAATTTACTCATTTCAGCCGTGGCCTGGAAACAAACCGCCGCCGAATATAAAGCCCTTTATTACCAAGCCTTTAATATGGCCAAAATGCAAGTCGATTTAGCGTTAGCTAAGCATAAGATGGGTGATAAACCGCTGGCGGTGATCTCCGACTTGGATGATACCCTGCTCAATGCCAGCAACTATTGGGGCTATATGATCGAGCACAATAAAGCCTTCTTTGATGATGCGATATGGGATGCATGGGTGCCTAAAAACCACTATACCGCCACGCCGGGTGCATTAGACTTTGTCAAATACTGTCAATCCAAAGGGGTCGAAGTGTTTTATGTCAGTAATCGGGATCAAGGCGAAAACACCTATGACTATGCCGTAGGCAATTTAACCCACTTAGGCTTTCCTTTTGTTGATAAAAAACATCTCATCATTCAAACGGATATTTCTAACAAAGAACCCGCGCAGCATAAAATCATGCAATTCTATAATGTGATCGCTCAACTGGGTGATAACTTAAATGATTTTCAGCGTAAATATTATAGCCAAGATGTAGATGAACGCACCCGCTTAATGGAAGAGGATAAAACCTTGTTCGGCAGTAAATTCATCTTAATGCCTAACCCAACTGACGGCCATTGGATCCGCGCGATATTTGGCGAGTCAGAGCCTGAAGACACGCCAGAGAACAGGCAGCGCTTTTTCGATGCAGCGACGAAGTCGGCATGGGATGGGAAATAGGATTCTATATCGCTGGCTGCGGGCTGGGTGATGATTAAGCTACGCTTAATAAGGTGGTTTAAGTGTGATCCGAAAGTGTGTTGGTATTTTCTATTTTAATACGACTCATTGCCTGCCGCAGGCTTCTGTGTAAATACTTTATCGAGACGTCGCAAGCACTTCCCTGTGGACTCTGCTAAAACATCCCTGTTTTAGAAGCTCGAAAGAGTATCTACACGGAGTTTTACAAGCAAAAGCACTGGGCTTCTTCGAATAAGCGAGTAAATTTTAATTTTTGACGTTATTAATTTAAATTACTGCAGCGGGCTAAGGTCGTGGATTCCCATCCACACTGGAGAGATCGTCAAGTTCCACTTAACAATGGCTAGCCCCTTTCAACTTTTGACCCTATTGGGGTTAATTGCCTGCCGCAGGCTTTAAATATATTAAGCTTCGCTTAATAAAAGGTCGTGGATTCCCATCCGCATAGGTAAACTTTTAAATGAAAATTGATCACATTTTCTGTGTAGCTAGTGGCTAATTTTTTGTTAAGTGAGTTGGTCGTTGACCATGAGGTTAATTGTACTTATTGCCTGCCGCAGGCTTATGTGTAGATACCTCTGTGACACACTGCAAGTACGTCCCTGTAAGCTCGACGATGGCATCCCTGCCATCAACGGTCACCGTTGCATCTACACAAGGTTAAAAAGAAAAAAGAACAAGAAAAATAAACAGCACAAAGCAGAGTGGTGTTTCGAGTTGAATTTGTTGAGTGGAAGCTGTTTATGATAATTGTGAGCTGGATCAATGGCTTCTTTCAAAAGTTACGTGTTTTATATACAAAGGTAATTCTTGATGATACATTCTATAACTGCTCGTTTAAGAGAGCAGAGTATAGTAATTCGATTAGCTAGTAAATCATATAAAATACAGTATATTAGTGATTCGTTTTTTTTGATAAAGAGTACTGGTCTGGCGTTTATAAGATAAAGTAATCGAGCATGTGCACTATAAAAAGGTTAGCATTTCGTTGTAAGTTTTCATATTTAAGGTTGATAATTTGGGTTGCATTTATATTGCATGGGATAGAAATAAAGAGAACATGTCGAAAGTTGGGATGACAACTCAAATGCCTCACAAACGCATATCACAAACAGAAAATCCTGATTATGAGTTGTTTAAAGCGTATGAAATTGATGACGAAGAGCTTAGGTACGTTGAGGCTGAGTTGCATAATAGAATATCTCAAAAATTCACACGAAAAAAGCACAGATCAACAGGTAGATTTTCTGAGTGGTTTTTTTGTAAGCCAGAGAAAACATTAGAGATAATATCTGATTTTCTTATTGAAAAATTAAGTAATGAACTAAAACTTTACAGTGTAGATAGTCCCAAGCTCGGTGTGAAATCAAGTATTGAAAGTCAGAATAACTTAAAAGAAAAAATTAAGGCACGCTTGCTATCTAGACATGACGGAACCTATGAAAGTCCATACAAAAAAAGTAGTGGAGTCAGTCAGAATAAATTGAAAGAAAACGGTTCGCAAGCATTGAGTTCGTCGATTCCTTTAATAAAGAAAAATAACAAACAAAGCGAACTCAAAGAAAAATTGAAAACTCGTTTACAATCTCGAAAAGATGGAACTTATGAAAGCCCCCGTTAAATAGATATAAGAGAAAATTAAAGCCAGCCATTATTAATCACTTTATCTAAAAAATACCTTAGCATGTAACGACTAAGGTATTTCTATTGCTAGAGTAATATTAAAATATAAGGTTAATCAGTGGGGCAGTATCGTTCCCAATTATCATTCATGTCTTTTTCTGCATAAAAGCCGTGCATTGCGTCATCTTGATTAATAAACCATGCATGAAAGCTGGATATATCATTTCCCTCTAATTGGAAGTAAGCATCATCAAAAGTTGACCATTGATTTCTCAGTGATGGATATTCAGTGTAGCGTACTCTGGCTTGAGAGAAGTCCCATTGTAAATGATTGGGTTGGTTTTCATTTCTCACGAGATTGACAATTTCATGAATTTGCATTCCGGTTGACTCACTATTACATTGCTCAAAAGCAAGTGCATTAGACAGTCTTAAATAATAAATGTCATCTTTAAGATGATGTGGAGTAAAAGTGACAGTTTTATTTTCGGCTGTGACTTTTAATTCGATTGAGTTTGAGCTAGTACCATATCCAGCCCAGGCAATATCTAATTCAAATGGATTGAGAGCGTCTGTTTCTTGCGTTGTTGTAGGCACACTGTGTAATGTGATTTGAGCACCGTAATCATCAGGGTGGGGATCCGTGCGAGCTTTGCTGGTTTTCAGTTGTCCATATTGATTGACCGTTATAAAACCATTGGCATGGTTTTTTAGCTGAATTTTATCGCCACTGATAGTACAGCCTTCAGGGTTCGTGAGGTTAGTGAGTTGAAAGTGTGCATCTCGTGCATAAGGCTTAGTTGAGTTAACGGCGATGATTTTATAATAGTTATTAACATAGCTATACTCGCCTGTATACCAATGCCACAGCTGGCCATTGTGCTGCATTTGCACAGACACATAATCACCATCTTTAATGCAATAACTGTCAGCCATACTGCGCTCAGGCACTAAATAAAACAGTCCAAGCTCAGCAACATCTTCTAACGCTCCCTTCTGTGTACCTATATCACTATAGGTATTCGTATCAATGGTGAAAAAATGCTGACCACTGTTTTCAACACTCATATAAAAAGGCATAGGCACGCCGATGTAATAAGGAGCGGACTTGATGACTTGACCGTTTGTTAATGTGACGCTGTTCTCGATGCTGAGAGATGAACCAGGCGGTATGGAATTGGGTAATGGCTTGGTATCAATATGAGTATCTTGTTCAGTTTCAACTAAAAATTCTTTTTGGCGATCAATCTTATTATGAACAACATCCGTTCCGTTGAGAAATTTAGGTTTGGGGACATGAATGACGGCTTCGTTGTTATGAGTCCGATTGAGATTGACACCCGCAAAAAAGTCCACAAAACGATATTCAATGAAGCCATGCTCAGGACTAGTTGTAGCAACGCTACCGCCGCTGTTAGCATTAGCGCGATAAATGACCTGTATGCTTACTTTTATGTCTGCTTGATTGGTTACGACTGTCGGCCAGCTGCCGCCACCGCCGCCGCCAAAGTAATCTTCGCCACCACCCCCTCCACTATAGCCCCCGCCTCCACCAGCCCCGGTTAGATTGCTGCGTGAAGCACCACCGCCACCAAAGCCCCAGCCTCCTTTAGAGCCATGATCACCGCCTCTATCGCCATTTGGATAACCCAATTTACCTCTTACCTTGTCACTGGTTGCATAATCTTGCTCACCTTCTTTATCATGATCCGCTCCATCACTATAGGCTCCGCCGCCACCACCAGCAACATTGGACCAATTTTGATAACTTTGTCCTCCATTTCCATCACTGCCACCATGTCCGCCTCCACCTTTTCCACTGGTGCCATTCATAGAAGCAGCCTCACCAGATTTTCCTGTTTGTCCAGCAAAATCACTGGTGAAAGCTCCTCCGCCTGCACCAGCAACCAGCATTAAATCCCATGAGTTGTGATTAGAAAGAAGAACTCCCGTGCCACCGCCCCCACCACCACCGCCATAACCGTATTTATTATTATCATCTTCCCCTTTTTGGCCGATGATAAAACGTATGCGGTCTCCTTGTGTCAGAGTATTGGTATTATGGGTATCGACAGGATAAATTGCTGTTAGAGTGGCGCCAGTTCCTCCTCCTACGGTCTTACAGGTGAAGAAACATGAGTAAGATTTTCCACCATCTCCGCCTTTAGTGGTGATTTCTAAATACTGATACTTACCAATATTAGCAGGAATGCTATATTCAATGGCTTGGCCTGTGGCATTTATTCGGTGTATTTTACCATCGGCAATCAATTCATTAGCAATAATTGAAAAACTGCTACTCAATAAAAATAGGCCTGTTATTTTAGTGAGATTATTTCTAATTACTAAGTGAGCATTATTAATGGTTAATTTATTACACATTGAATATACCTATCATATTTTCATATTAACGAGAAGGAATGTCAACTTACTGAAAATGAATATTGAAATAATAAAGTAAACAAAGGATTTATTCAATATATTAGGGTACTAATGTGTATCTTAATATTTAATATATTTACTCTATATCCAACCACGAACAGTGATAAACATTAATCCATCAAAATAATAAAGAATCTATTTCAATGAATTGTAAAACTAAAATTATCAACTTATAATATGGGGTTATCATTAACATTAGTGGTACACTTATTATATGAATTTAGGTTTAGGCTTCCTATATGACCGGTCGCCAAAACGAGTCTTTTTTCACGTTTAATTATTCACATTATTACTCATGAAGCAATAGACCTCAAATAAGCCTAGGGGGGCTTTTTGTTATAACCATTTTTATGTTCTATATTCAACTAACACGTTAATTAAATAATAAGAAACAAAATAATCAAGACCTATATTGACGCTTCCTTTTAAACAAGCTTGTTTGGACTTTTATTAAGCCAAGGAAAACTAGCCAAGGTCATAACAGACCTTGGTGATAAAAGTAACGTGCTTATTTTTACTGGCTGAGTTCAACCTGGCCACTTATCTTACTAAAACGCGCTCAAGCTCTTTCATGGTAGTTGTACTGACAGCGATTGATAAAACCATGAGGCGGGCCGTCTATTACAAAGTACCCTAGTCGGTTAAGTGCAATTAGCTGCAAGAATAACCCAGCACCCCATGACTATTCACCAACAATGAGCAGCCAAAAGCGATCTGCCATCATGACCAAAACTAAATGATGGCAGGCATTATCTTTACTAAACAACATACAATATACCAGCAAGTGATGATATTAACGATTACACTCTAAATAGGTCATGAGTCTCCATATTCTTATGTTATTGAGAATATGTTAACTAAAATAGGAAAATCATGTCGCGTATTGCCATCTTCATTGTCAGCATTATCTTTCTCATTTTAGTGATTAGTTATGGGTTGCAGCATGAGGAAGAATATCAAAATGATACACCCGATACATTAGCAGGCCAGATTTTAACGGGTGAGATCACCATTAATCATGGGCAAACATTATATGGCCGTCCTACTTTACATAGTCATTTATATAATGTGTTTAGTACAGCAACCACTTTTTGTGCACTGCCTTTTGAAGGCGCTAAAGCAGGCAAAGCATCCCACGAAAATGTCGGTGGTGATTACTATTATACGAAAACAGCACCTATGGAAGCGACTTTATGGTTTACGCTTGATTATCCTAAATATTATAATGGCTTAAAGTTACGGGTACTCTTGACCTTTACACATAAAATGGGTGGAACTTTCGTTTCTCAATATTTTGATGAAAGCAATCATCCTGAAAAAGCCACGCAAGAGGGGAATTTTCAGTTAAATACGAATACGGAAAATAAAATCTGCCCCTTACCCAATGAGAGCGAGCAAATAATATAGCGACTCATTGATGAATTAGAGAGTATCTACGCCCAGTAAATGACTCTTGGGTGGCCTGATTATTTTGTGACTCTTGGATAAAAAGAATGTAGGTCGCTATATTAAGGCAAACTCAAATCTAAGCGGCAGGCAATAGATAACAATGAGAGGCCAATGAGTCAACAAACTTCCTCGCCTCAAATTAATCTCTACTTCGCTCATTTTGCGCTTGTTTCACTTGTTGTAACTGCGCAGCAAGAAAGTTTACCCATGAATGCAATATACTCGGGAGATTATCTAAATCAATGGCATCGATGACATTTTTAACTTCTAAGCCAAGTTCTGTATCTCCTTCAATTTTAAGTCTGCGTTGAAAGAACAAGGTGTCGGGATCTTCTTTGCGCCCTGCTATCAATAATAAATCATCCCCAGCGGCACTAAAACTCACCGTTTCACTAATATTAGTCGTTCCACTTAGGCTTGACTGTCTTGGTGCCATGATAAATTTATTATCTTTGATGCTGAGTAACCAAGATAAATCTAAATCGGTAATGGTTATTTTTAGCCATTTATCCTGTAAGAAATCCAGTTCACCTTCTTTGATAGCGTCTTTAAACACACTGTGCAAGGCTGAAAGTAACGCATATTGTTGGCATTGATGAGGAATAAACCTCAAGCTGGGCCGCAATACTTTGGGAGCATAAGTAAACAGGTTAATACGCATACTCATAGGCATAGAAGGTAGTAAATTCAACACAAATCCGCTCTCTTGATCGCGATAAGAAAGATCAGTTTACCACTGTTCAAAACGTGATTATTGGCATAGATCAAACAATATCAATTTGGATAAGATACAAACAGGCAAGCTGATTTTTTCAACAACGCATTTCAACAGCCTCTGCTGATAAACCCATTTTATACTTTCTCGATTTTCATTGTTCTAGGTCAATTCTCAATAGTATAGAACTGATTAGAATGCTCATAAAATGAATAATTGATGTGCAGATGAATGGAATTATTATGCCCCGCAGGTAATCTGCCTGCATTAAAAACAGCAATCGATAATGGCGCTGATGCTGTGTATATTGGTATGAAAAATGATACCAACGCGCGGCATTTTGCAGGCTTAAATTTTAACGATGCTAAACTGGCCAAAGGTGCAGATTATGTGCATCAACATGGTAAAAAACTCCATGTTGCTATTAATACTTTTGCTCATCCTGGTGATGAAGGTCGTTGGCGTCGCGCCGTTGATGATGCTGTCGCGATAGGTTGTGATGCGCTTATTATTGCCGACTTAGGCGTACTCGATTATGCCGCTAGCCGTTACCCCGATGTAGAGCGTCATGTATCAGTACAAGCCTCAACCACTAATTTAGAAGCCATTCGTTTTTTCCATAATAATTTTAATGTCGCTCGAGTCGTACTCCCAAGAGTATTATCGATTCAACAAGTGAAACAACTCACCTCCCATACGCCAGTGCCTTTAGAAGTGTTCGCTTTTGGTAGCTTATGCATTATGTCTGAAGGCCGCTGTTACTTGTCCTCTTATATGACGGGCGAATCACCCAATACGGCTGGAGCTTGCTCGCCAGCCAAATATGTACGCTGGCAAGAAACAGAACAAGGGTTAGAAAGCCGATTAAATAACGTGCTTATTGATCGTTATCAACCCAATGAAAATGCGGGATACCCCACCTTGTGTAAAGGTCGCTTTGAAGTAAACGATAATATCTATCATGCCCTTGAAGAGCCCACCAGCTTAAATACCCTAGAACTGATCCCACAGCTCAGTAAAATGGGCATCGCATCCGTTAAAATTGAAGGCAGACAGCGCAGTCCCGCCTATGTTGAACAAGTCACCCACACTTGGCGAGCGGCACTGGATCGATATCAAGCAGCCCCCGAACAATATCAAGCAGAACCCCGCTGGATGGAGACCTTAGCTAATTTATCTGAAGGCAGCCAAACCACCTTAGGTGCTTACCACAGAAAATGGCAATAAGAAGCAAGATTAGGCGCTCTGTTCAAAGCCTTGTCTAAAAGGCTTTTAATTCCAGCTGAATCCTGCATCTTCAAGTATCACGGGGATAATACACATTAGGAATGCAATAACATGAAGTTCTCTCTTGGTCCCAGTTTATTTTTTTGGCCTAAAGCTGATGTTGAAGCTTATTATCACCAAGCACGTCATAGCAGCGCCGATGTCATTTACTTAGGTGAAACCGTCTGTTCTAAAAGGCGTGAGTTAGGTATTAAAGATTGGCTCAATGTTGCTAAAGAACTCGCCCAAAGCAATAAGCAGGTGGTCATCTCAACCATGACATTGCTAGAAGCGCCCGCTGAAATCAATAGCATGAAAAAACTGTGTGATAATGGCGATTTTTTAATTGAAGCGAATGATCTTAGCGCAGTGAATATTATGCATGCTTTAAAACTGCCCTTTGTCGCAGGACCGAGCATTAATTGTTATAACTTATCAAGCCTTAAGGTCCTCATGAAACAAGGCATGATCCGTTGGGTTATGCCCGTTGAATTGTCTGGTGATTGGCTAAAAAAATTACTGCAAGAAGCTGAACAGGCAGGCATTCGCAATCAATTTGAGTGTGAGGTATTTGCTTGGGGTTACTTACCACTGGCCTATTCTGCCCGTTGCTTTACTGCCCGCGCCGAAAACCGTTCAAAAGACGATTGCCGCTATGTCTGTATTAATTACCCACAAGGGATAAAAATGAATAGCCGTGAAGGAGAGCGCGTGTTTATGCTCAACGGTATTCAGACTCTTTCTGGCTATCAGTATAACCTCATTAATGACGTGCACGACATGCAAGTCGCTGGCGTTGATTTGGTCAGAATAAGCGCCGATTCAACCGATGCATTTCAACAAATGGCACGCTTTCAGCAACAGCTCATCAAACCTGTACATTACCCGTTAGACAGAAGCAACGAATGTAATGGTTATTGGCATCAGATCCCAGGTATGTCTATCGCCTAATAATTAAAATGTAGGATTATAATAATAATGAACATGGATTTTTATATTGAAAATTTTGGTGAAGATTATGCCAATAGCTTGCCGACCTTAGGTCAGGCAATGGTTGAGATATTAGCCTTTTTTAATAACCAGCGAATTTATGGCGTCGGCGGTGATTATGCTGCAAATTTAATTGCTGCATTAGAAACACACTTCGATGTATGCCCCTCCAGCAATGAAATGCATGCCGCATTTACCGCTTGTGGGCAAGCTGAAGTAGAGAATATCGGCGTGTGTTTATCGACTTATACTGTAGGCAGTTTACCCTGCACTTCTGCTGCGGCACTAGCGGTGGCTGAAAATTTACCAGTTATTTTTCTCTCTGGCGCGCCCGGAGAAAATGAAATCAATCATGTGGCGCTGCATCATACGGTCAATTCCTGTTCCACTTGGCAAACAGAGTACGATGCCGCCTTAGGCTGCTTTAAAGCATTAGGCATAAGGGCTGAGCGATTACAAGGACAGCGAAGTGCAGCTCAACCTAATATGGCAGCAGAGCAGTTTTTCAGGCTCATCGCCCATGCATATTTAAATAAGCAACCGGTCTTTATTGAAAACCGCGAGATTTAATTAAGCAAAAAACACAAACAATTCAATTACCCCAGTCTTTAGGTCAATTACCCCAAGACAACTTTATGTTAATCGGGGCTAAAAATATTGCCGAGAAAATTAAGACAAAGCTCAGCGCCGCTAAAAAGCCGGTGTTATTTCTGGGAATGAAAGCCAAATTGAATCCAAAATTACTGTCATTAATCCAGTCCTTTTGTGAAAAATATCACATCCCTTATGTCACCAGTTGGTTAGCCAAAGGCATATTAGATGAATATCACCCATTGAGTTTGGGCGCCTATAACGGTGTATTTAGTGCCACTAATATACACAGTTATATCGAACAAGAAGTCGATTATGTGTTAGAAGTAGCCACCAGCATCAATCAGTTAGATACCAATATTGCCTTTGCAACCGGTACTCACTTATTATTTGATTTTAAAAATAAAACAGTATTAAAAGGCACGGATCAATTAGAGCAAGATATTATCAGCACCTTTGAATACTTATTGGAAACAAGTATTGCTCCGTTTCATTTTGAAGCGCCAGCTCTCAAACAAGCAATATACAGCGCAGATGAACGGATTGACTTTCATAACCTGACATCAGTGTTAAATCAATTACAACAACAAAATGATCAGGCCTATGTGTACTTTCCTGAAATAGGCAACTCCTACTTTGCCTCTTATAGTTTACGCACTCGAATGTCGAGCTTAGGGCGCAGCTGGCTCACTAATCCTTGGTATGCGGCAATGGGCGCCAGCCTGCCCTATGCAAGATCGGCTTGTCGAAAATTAGTCGAGCAGCAAAGTAATGATGTGGCGGTGGTGATCACTGGTGATGGAGGCTTTAACTTTCAGCTAAATGATTTAATTCATTTTTTAAGAGATGATTTAAATGTCATTATTATCTATATGCGTAATGACATCTTTCATTTAGGTAAAAACAGCGATGCCGATATTTATCATTGCTCAGATAAAAAATTCGATGTCATAAGCTTAGTAAAGGCGTTTGGCGGAGAAGGGAAACGCTGCACAACGGTAGGTGAATTTAGCGAATACTTCGATCGTTGCGCCAGAGAGAACCGCCACATAAAATTAATTGAAGTGCCTGCGATCACAGAAGATCAATACCAGTGCCGAGAAATTCGTTTATTAAACCTCTACATCAAAGCCAAAAATGGCGTAGCGGAAGCAGTACAAGAATGGCAAGCAATGATTAACAATCAAGACTAATTGATCAAAATGACAAGCATGGTATGTTACTGTCACTTGTGCTCCTCAATGACCCAGCGTCATTGAGGAGCACTCTTAACTCTTTTTAACCATAATCCCAACCGCAATCGCCACAAAAGCATAGCGTTTGCTAAGTTTATGCGACCGAAAAAGTCATACTCAATCAGTGAAATCTTGAGTTTCTAAATACAAGGAGCGTAAATAAGTGATCCCTTGTGCGCTGAGTTGGGTTTGCACGTCCCTTTCATTGACTGGATGCTGCCGGTTAAAATCAACTTGAGTGATTTGATTTAATGGCTGTGAGCTTGTGGTATGAGCTTTCCTATTAGTAAGAGCAACCGCTTTATCTGTCGCCGTACTCGAAGTGGTTTTGCCCAGAAAGATGTGATCAAAACTGGAGTTATCCGCTATTTTATGGACAAACAACACATCACCTGCGTTTAGCCCTATTTGATAATACACCCCGTTGCTGGCCGACAATCGCGAGCTGAGCATTGGTTGATTTAACACTAGCTCATCAATAGTGATGCTCACACGGCTCAGCACTTTGGTTCCACCCCGCTCAAAATGACCCGCAAAAAGATCACTGTTAAAGGATGTCAGGCTTTGATTCATTAATCTGTGCAAATCAAATCGCTCAGGCATTAACGTTACTAATGCATTATCCGCCATCAAGCGATCAATGGCCTGTTTATCGGCCGAATGTACCGATAAGCGAAACAGTATTTGCTGAGCATGCATAGAATGCGCTAACGATAAATGTGATGCATATAATTGATGATTAATTTTCATCAACACCATGCCGTGTGTTCCCACCGCTTGGTGCTTTTCAACCTCTATCGTTGAGGCCGATACAGATGATAAATCGAGTAATATCATCCCCAAGAATGAAGCGGTAGAGACCCCTCTCTTAAAAAACACAGCGGATCGTAAATATTGAAGCATAAATGATGAACCAACAGTTAACTAATCGCGCATACTCTATTAAACTAAATGCCATAACAAACCTAATTTTGCATTAATCGATTCCATATTAGACATGAATACAGACGATCTTGATAAATTCCTGGTCATTGCAGCCACAGAAAACTTGCAAAAAGCGGCAGAAATCTTAGACTGCAACCCCAGCATGCTCTCTAAAGCATTAAAAAGACTCGAGCATAATTTTAATACCCCCTTATTTGATCGTGTCGGTAAACATATCCGCCTCAATATGGCTGGCCGAACATTACAAAACAACGCCGCTCAGATCACGACTGCGGTCAAACAAACCAAAGTAGACATTGCTCATCAGCAAGTTGATATTGCCTATCATGTGGTGGGCCCTGCCATTTTACTGCGTCGCTGGGCCAGCGTGATAAACGCGGCCATCAGACATGATGTGCCGCAAGCTTCAATCAAATTTGCTCACGTTTATGAAGTCCAAGCACTCCATAACATAGTGAATGGTCTCGCCGATTTGGCTTTAATCACCGAGGAGATACGAGATAAAGTACCTGCTAATTTATATTGTCAATCCATAGGGTCGCTTAAAATGCATCTTACAGCCTCACATTCGCATCCTTTAATCAAAAAGAAAATCTCAAAAAAAAATGTCACGGGATTGCAGGACAACTCCGGCTATTTAATCGCTGATATTCTCTCACATCCTTTTGTTGTGCCGGAACAATCTCCCTATTGTGGAAAAACAGATAAAACAAGCTGTGATGGTTGGAATGAGGCCACTTATCCCCGACGACAAAAAATGATCAGTAATGATGCTAACATCTCAGCCTCCTTGATCCATTCAGGCCAAGCATTAGCTTATTCACCTGATTATTGGATAAAAGATCAAGGCTTTATAGCGATAAAAGCCACTGATGCAAACATCACTCGCACTGAAGATGTTTTCATTGTCAGCCGCAATCTGGCCCTTATTGAAAAATGCACTCAAGGATAGATACTCAGCTTAATGCGTCTACAATAAAGGTAATAAAAGTGCGTGTTTTAAGCGGCTGCGTTGGGCTTTTATATAACAAATTAATCGCTAAAGGTTTGGGCGCTGAATGCGGTAATACTTCAATCAATACGCCTTTTTCGATACACTCGCTTAATAATAGTCGGGGCTGTAAAATGATCCCCGCTCCCGCTAAGGCCGCCACCTTTAACGCTTCTCCGCTGTTAGACGTTAACCGAGTATGAGACGGATCAAACGCTAAGGTCTCATGACGTAACGCCTGATCGACTTTCACATCACCATAATGAAATCCTAAACACGCATGAGATAATAAAGCGTTTAATGAATCAGGCGATCCCGCTTGCGAAAGGTAACTTGGCGATGCGCAAAATATCATTTCATAATCCCCCAATGTTCGGCCAATTAAAGACGAATCGACCAAATCACCAATCCGAATAATTAAATCAAACGGATCATGCAGAGGATCAATAAAGCCATTATCCAAAATAAGCTCGATGTTAATATTAGGATAAGCTTGAAGAAATGCCGCGACGATGGGAGTGAGTACCTTATGACCAAAAGTCACAGGGGAATTAATTCGGATGATGCCTTTAGGTTCATTATTAAATTGCTGTAGACTATTTTCAGTTTCAGCTATTTCTGCTAATAATCGCCGACATTCAAAGTAATACCGCTCCCCCGCTTCCGTCAGCGATTGCTTTCGGGTCGTCCGGTTTAACAACTTGACGCCTAAGCCTAACTCTAACGCTTTAACATGTTTACCGACCATGGTTGAAGTGATCGATAAACGCGCCGCCGCTTTTGCAAAACTCCCCTGCTCCACGACCTTCACTAAGGCCTGCATACTTTTCAATTTATCCATTTACACCTCTGACTGCCCATCTGACGACATATCTTCAAGCCATCTGAAGATGATCGGGATCATATTAACAACCTATACTTGATAAAGCCCAAACAAAACTGCTATTTATCAACCAATATAAGTGTATTAAAGTCATTTGATATTGTCGATATTAATAAAATTGAGCACATGATGTTAGAACAAGCACTCTTTATCACTGCTGAGCTGCGGGTTAAAGCCGATAAAAATCTACACACCGCCATTAACGCCATCCATACTTTTTGTGCCGCAATGAAAAATGAACCCGGCTGCTCTATGGCGACGGTGTTTCAAGATAAAAGCGATCCCTATCGTTTTATCCTTTGGGAGCAATACGACAATGAAGCCGCTTTTCAGCAACATTTTAACGCCAAACACACTCAAGCCTTTATCGAAATGGGCCTGACTGATTTAGTACAGGTATTTGAACTCAATAAATTGCTTAAAGAGGTTTAAGTCATGACAACAAAACTAAAGTGGGGAATTCTGGGTACCAGCTTTATTTCAGGCGTGATGGCACAAGCTATTTTAGAAGAAGGCCATACTCAGCTGCACAGTGTCGCAGGTCGAAATGAGGACAACTTACGTGCTTTTGCAAACCAATATCACATCCCTAATACCTATCAAGATTTTGATGCGTTAATCTCAGACAATTCTGTCGATATTATCTACATCGCCCTACCTAATCACTTACATCATGAATTTATTATTAAAGCCGCTCAGGCGGGTAAAGCCATTTTGTGTGAAAAGTCGCTGTCTGTTGATATGGAAAAAACGCAAGCGGCCATAGAAGCCATCAAGCAACATAATGTCTTTTTTGCTGAAGGGTTAATGTACCTTTGCCATCCTTTTGCAACACACATCAGCCAAGTGATTAATGAAGGTCATATTGGCCAAATCAAATCCATATCAGGCCAATATTGCGCCGCCATTGCTGAATTTGTAAACCCTCAAAGCCGAGGCGCGCTGTATAATTTAGGTTGTTATCCCGCATCATTAATGCAGCTTATTCTCAAACAAACCTTTGGCAAACGTATTTTTGACGACTATACCGTCACCGCACTCGGCCGGCAGGGTCAAGATGGCAATATTTGTGAAAGCAGCGCCACGATCCGTTTAAATAATGAAGTGATATGCCAATTACACACCGCCGAAGACTATGGGCTACACGCCGCGTTTACCGTATTAGGCACAAAAGGCAGTATCCAGCTTAAATCAAACCCTTGGCTGCCTGAAGCTAAAGACAATCAATTGAGTATTAGCCAATACGAACAAGCAGAAAAAGTCATTGATATCACGGCTGACGGTAATGCTTTTCTCTATCAAGTTAAGCGTATTCGAGAAGCCTTGGAAGCGGGAAATAACGCCCTCGCTCACCCCTGTGCCACCATGGAAGATTCGATGCAAATTATGCAATTACTCACCGATTGGGAAGCCTCCACGCTAAAATCACTGTCAACATAATTGATAATCAAACTTAAAATATTTCCAAAAAAAAGCAGTGACGAGTGTCACTGCTTTTATGCCGTTCCATACCTAATGTATACTCACTCACCTTCAACAACTTTAAACGAAGAACCAAAACCCATACTTAGATTTAGTGTAATTGTGTTGATTGAGGTTGAGAGACTATCAGAGGTTGCGTAAAAGGTTTAACGCCTAAAGTGCGATATAACTCGGCCGGTTTATAAAAATGATTATCTTTGACCACCAGCGATACTTTACGGATATCACTCATCCTTTTGGTAGGATCACCATCCACCAAAATAACATCGGCATTTTTACCTTCTTTAATAGAGCCTGACACATGACCTGCCCCCACTAAATTAGCCGACTGAATACTGGCTATGGCTAAAATATCAAAAGCAGGGATACCCGCTTGTTCATACAACTCAAGCTCTCTGTGTAAGGTAAATCCGGTGAGATTATCGGTACCCGGTACAATGGGCACTTGATTATCATAAAGCACCTTCACCATCTCAACTAATGCATCAGCACTTTTTTTATACTCTATCAGCTCAGTGGCAGACACCTTCATTGAAGCGCCTTTTAGCTGCCTTGAGGCCGTTGGAGGAAGATGATCAACGATGGCTAAATATTCTGGATTAGTTCGTCTGTCTTCGGCTATCAACAAGCTTCTAAACGTCGATACAGTAGGATCTACGGTCACACGCTTATCTGCCAGCAACTTGATGAAACGTTTCATTTCAGGACTGTTTAAATCCATCGAACCCGCGTTTTCTCCAATCAACGAAAACCGTAATTGCTGGCGCGTATCAGCATGAGTCCCTGCCAAAAAGTTAAGAAATATCATATTAATATGCTGAATTTCATCATATCCGGCATTAACGGCTTGCTCTGCGGTCATAAAAGCAGGAATATGGCCGCTAACACGTAATCCTCTATTATGGGCTCTATCAGCGAGCGGCTTCACCCAAGTAGGATCGATGGAGCTGTATAACTTAATTTGGATATAACCGTTATCGGCAAACCAATCTACCGTATTCAACGCCTCTTCAAGGCTTTCAACCGATAAGCCTGCCGAATATTCACTTTTTTGGTCCATGAAACCAGCACGATATACGTGAGGTCCAATGATTTGATTACTGTTAAATAAAGATTCAATTTCCATAATACTGTCATGATTACTGCCCATATCGCGGACATTAGTCACCCCAGCGGCAATATCGAGTAATCCATCATCTTTTGATAAATGGCCATGCATATCCCAAAGCCCCGGTAACAAGGTTTTACCCCGACCATCAATGATCTGCATATTATCTTCAAGGGGAATATGTTTGGCTATTTTCTTTATTTTACCGTTTTCTAATAACACATCGGTTTGAGAAAGAAGCTTACCTTGCTCAACATCAACGACATTACTGCCTTGAATGAGCAATTGCGTATAAGAATAACTCAATTTATCGGCCATATTTTCTAAGTAAGACTTCTCTTCACGCAGTTGGATCTCACTTAATACGGTTAAATTATCGAGGCTAAAACCTTCACGAATGATCCGCATAAATCCCCCCATATTTTGTGCAAACAGGCGGCCTTTATCATCAAACCAGGCAAAATCAGGCGTAAAATCCATCCCACTTATCGCATATAAATAAACATGGGCTCTATTACCACCATTTTCAATTTCTTGCTCATTTAATACCGTTAAAGAAGCATGGCCACTGGGTAATAATGCGATTGTTTTAGACGGTGACGCTAATAATGCTTTCACTAATGCCGCATTTGCGGCAATTGTACTGTCTGCGGGTACATAAAAACGGGGCGTGCTCACTTTCATACTGCCTGTATCTTTCGCACTTTCCCATTGAGCTTGATTATTTTTCAATATAAAAGATTCATTAATTGCCGAACCAAAAGCGGACTGGCCATGAGCTTTAAATGCTACTGGCATCCCATTCGGTGCCAGAGTAATGGATTCACTGATTTTCAAACGACGATTATTCCAACCCACCTCTATCGAGCCGCTATAATTAAACTCATTTTCTTGGATCAATACCGCCTTTCCTGCTAAACCTTTTTCGGTGTACAGCAAATTGGTGATGCTTTCTTTACCCGCGGCTATGGCACTAAAACTCGAACAATAACTCGTACTGACTAATATCACCAGTAAGCCTAACCAGCCTTTATGGGTTTTTCTTGCCATCATATTCTTCCTTGTATGTGTGGTTGGAGACGTACAAAAACGTCTCTTTTTGAGTATTCAATCGTAACTAAGCCAAAACATACGCTTTGCTACTTTTTAGCTGAATGGGTATTCGGATCCGCGCGTTCTGTCCCACCGTACTTTTCAAACCACCACAGAATATAAGCCACTTTGGTGATCAGGTTCGACGGTCTGGCGGTGATACTATGACTGGCATTAGGGATCCGTACCATTACAGTATCGACTTGCTTGAGTTTCAATGCTTGGTATAACTGCTCAGACTCGGAGATCGGCGTTCGATGATCTTCCTCACCAGTGAATAACATGGTCGGTGTTTCCATATTCCCCACATAACTGATGGGCGAGCGCTTCATATATTCAGCGCTATTATTCCAAGGTTTATCATCAAACCAATATTTAGCAAAAAAGGGATAATGATCTGCCGTCAGCACAAAGCTAAACCAGTTGATCACAGGTTTAGCGACTACCGCCGCAGCAAAACGTTTTGTATGACCAATAATCCAAGCCGTGAGTACCCCTCCTCCTGAGCCTCCTGTGACAAATAAACGTTTCTCGTCGATAAAGCCTTTAGCTATGAGCGCATCAACACCAGTCATGAGATCATCATAATCATAACTCGGATATGCATGATGAATTTTCTGAGCAAACTCAGCCCCATAACTGGTACTTCCTCTGGGGTTCATATACAGCACCACATACCCTGCGGCGGCATAAAGCTGATCTTCTGCCGAAAAATGCGGTCCATAAGCGGCCGCAGGACCGCCATGAATTTCAAGTATTAGCGGATATTTTTTGCTCGAGTCAAAATGAGGAGGATAAAGTATCCAGCCTTGGATCGCCAAGCCATCATGACTGGATTTCACTTGAATATTGTCCAGCTTGGCTAGTGTTTTACCTGATAAGGCATCTTGATTAAGCTGGGTTAAGACGTAATGTTTACCCTTCTTAACGATACCAATTTCCGCTGGCACTTGAGGATCAGATTGGGTAAAGACTAACGTGCCGTCATGGGCAACATCAAAGTTTCCTCCAGAATAAGGTCGGCCTAAGTAGTCATTACCAATATTATTGGTGATTAATTTTCGTTTCCCTCTTAATGGCTGAAAAGCGACACTGGTACTGCCTTTATCATCATACTGAATATATAGGCCTTTATTTCTCACACCCCACTTTATATCGGATACATTCCGATCAAGATCTTGAGCTAATACTGCCACCTTGCCATCTTTTAAGGATTTGACGTACAGTAGCGAATTATCATAATTCATGCCTTTATCATCAAAGCCTAAATACGCCAAATACTGTCCATTAGGCGAGACTTGGGGATGATTGTCAGGGCCATTTCTATCCGTCATGGCAATAATGCTTCGAGAGTCGAGATCTAAACGATAAATTTCACTGCGGATCGGCGCTAAGACTAAATTGTCAAAACGTTGAGCAGAAAAATAAATTGATTTAGCATTAGGCGCCCAACTCACTTCACCATTATGATCATAATCTCCTTTCGTTAATTGCTGCGCATTACCGCCATGAGTCGCTAGCATAAAGATATGCTCAAAACCTGAACGAGTATAACCCGCACCATCTTGTCGATAAATAAGCTCATCGATAACAACTGCCTCATCGGCCCAAGTGGCGCCTTTGGGTTTACCCACTATTTTCACAGGCCTATTGGGCTGGCTAGGAACAAACATATTAAAAGCGATAAAACGATTATCCGGAGACCAACTTAAATGACTTGGTGCTTCATTTAAATGACTTATCATCGCAATCTCGCCAGTATCTAACCATTTAATGAAAATTTGCGGCTTGCCCGAACGCGTTGAAATAAAAGCGAGCTTTTTTTGATCCGGTGATAGTGCCGGCGAAAAATCGGCATGAATACCGGATGTCACCGGAAGGAGTATTTTGGTTTGGGTGTGTAACGACCAGATATTTTTAACTTGTCTATCGATATTGATATCCATACGATTACGCACAAAATACACCCGTAAACCATCATCACTGATAGTCATATCACTGGCATATTCAATATTAAACACATCAATGGGCTTAAATAAAGTCTCATCACTATCTCTCATTGCAGCAAATAGCGGTGAAGAAAACAGCAAAAAATTAGCCAATAATGGCCCTATAATAAAGTAAGGTAATTTCACTTTTCATCCTTGTCTATATTTTATATTTTTCTCTTATTCTATTGAAGATGCCAGTTTTCACCATACCAAACAAGCTTCTTTTTAAACCTCAATATGTCATGTATTCATCTAAAATGTCACAGCCCATGCATGACTGGATTTGGCTTAATTTAAATCAAACTCAGTATTTTGTAACTAAAAGTGTTTGAGATATGTCAACGGAATACTAATAATGATTTAGGTTAAATGAGGCATTAAGTATTATCGACCTTGCTTCCTTCTGATATAAATGATTTTTTTCACCTTAGCAACCACTTCCCCGGTTTCATCTTTGATATCCACGACTAATTCAGGTAAATATTTATCGCCTTTTTCTGTTGCCTGATAAATATGCTGTAATAATTCATCACCAATGCAGAAATCACATGACACTCGACCTTTACCCGGTTTAATAAATTCAATATTGGCTGACTGATCCCATACTTTAAAATCACGACCGAGAATTTGGATCAGCATTAACATAAACCAAGGATCGGTCATCGCAAATAAATTACCACCAAAATGCGTGCCAACATAGTTTCGGTTATACCACCTTAATGGCATAACAACCGTCAATTTCCGGTAATCTTGGCTGATCTGCTTGATACTGATCCCCGTAAATAAATAAGGTGGATAAGCATTCATAGCCCATTTAAAAAAAACGCTTTTCGAGAGTAACGATTTCATATAATACCTATATCCCTAAGGTTTCTTATTATTTTAAGGCCCACAGGTTATCATTTTCTCTATAAAGTCATCAATCCATGCATCATGAACTAGACTTTAGTACTAGTCTTGAGTCAGTTGAATGGAATCATCATGCAAACGTTACGGATAATACTCTTTAGTCTATTGATACTATTGATATTAAGCTTGTATCCAGTTTTAAGTTTAGCGACAAATCATCAAGACGACTTAAATTATGATATTTATCAAAATCAAACGGACGATCTATTTATCAGGATCCCACCCCACTTTGTTTTAATTGCAGGTGAGATTAATATTCCGCTTAATATCACGCCTAAAAATGGTATTTTCCAGCTTGCCTATAATCCAACCACCGATAATTGGTCTCTCATCATTCTCAGCGAAACGGAGTTTAACCGATTAACATTAACACCAGCATCTCATTATATTCTCGATTTTGCAGAGCTGGATGGCGATGGCCACCTCGATCTTTTAATCCGCAGTGACGATAGCACTAATGACAGTTTCATCGTCAAACAACTCACCCGTACCGCTCAGCTCAATGTATACAGCCAGTCACGTAACAACATCGATTTATCTCAGACGACTCAACTCACCACAACAGACATCAACGGCGATAATATTGACGATATCATCGCTAATAATAATGGGGCATCGATCACTTATCTTGGATCGCGTTCAGGTCAACTGGTGAATACGTCCGCCACAGCGACTTATACCCAACTTGGAAACATCATCAGCACTCATCAAGGTCAATTTAAAGTCTCTGAAACGGGCTCGGCTAGCTATTACTTTCCACTGCAACTGCCACCCGCAACCGCAGGTGTCATTCCTAATTTAGGCTTAGCTTATAACAGCCAAGGTGGAGAAAGCATACTCGGTATTGGCTGGCACCTTTCTGGTTTATCTGCGATAAATCGATGCCCAAAAAATATTGCTGTCGATGGACAAATAGCAGGCATAAGTTTTGATCACAATGATGCCTATTGTTATAACGGGCAAAGACTCCTGTTAAACACAGGCTCAAGTAACCAATATCACACTGAAATTGATTCATTTCATTCCATTACAGCACACCCTGATAATAATAATCCCAGTTACTTTACCCTCACGACTAAAAACAATGAAACGCATTACTTTGGCAAAGCCCCCGCATTAACCAGCGCTACAGATGCTTATATCGAACGCAGTGGTTTTGCCAGCGGGACTGCCGCTCAAGTGTGGGCATTGAAAGCTATTATCGATAGTCATGGCAACTATGTTCGTTATGATTACCATAAAGATATCACTAAAGGGAGCCACTATTTATCGCAAGTGGTTTATGGGGGTAACCATCTCTTAGGAAAGCCCACATATAACAGTGTTAAATTTCATTATGACGATCTCAGCAAAAGCTATATCAGTTTTTCTAATGGCGCTCGACTGACTCATGATAAAAGACTCAGTAAAATCCAAGTCAAACAAGATAATGACATTTATCGCTCTTACGGTTTTACTTGGTCACTCACTGAACTCCCTGAAGAACGGCGTTATATGACGGCCATTCAGGAATGTTTCGATCAAAACCACCAAGTATGTTCACCTAAAACAAAATTTGAATTTGAGCATGCTACACGTAAAACAGCTGGAGCACATTATGCGCTTTGCACCGCAGCCAGTAATGGTACAGTGTCTTGTACTGCAGTGTCCCAATGTGAGCCTGGGGCTGAAAGCAATGCAGAAGCTTGGTGCCAAGTCAGTTATCAAACGGCGGATTTCGCCCCCTTTGAGTCCGGCAATGCTAATATCTCAATCCATGATGATAGTCGTTTTTATACACAAATATTAGATTTTAACGGTGATGGCTATGCCGATATTCTGTTCCCTAAAAATAACCAATGGCATTACTATACCAGTCACTGGGATGTGAACAAGGTTAATTCAAGCACGATTTCAGAAGCATGGGCTAAGCAGTATTTAAGCCAATATGATACTCAACGCATACTCAGCATCAGTAATGTACAAGGTAAAACACAAGCGATCAGCAATGCCAGTTTAGGCAAGAAAGAGTATGTGAAGATCATTGATCTTGACGGGGATGGTAAACAAGAATTACTGATCCCATTTGAAAATGGTCATTGGCATGTCATCAGCTCAGATCCCAGCACAGGAGAAAGGCGTATTTGTGAAACTGAGCCTGGAACTGAACATATTTGCTTCACAACACGGGTTAACTACGATTTTACTTACCGCTCTTTGGGTATTTCATCTTCTCAATACGCCAACACTATTATTGCCGACATTGATGGTGATGGGCTGCAAGATATTGTTTTTAAGTCAGGTACTGATCTTCACTATTATCAAAACGTAGGCGGAAACTTTTCATCGCCTAAAGCCATTTCATTAAACTTCCCTTCTAAAAGTGGCGGGGCCATTCTGCACCAAACCTTTAGCCAACTAAGTAAGTTTGGCAATAATACTGCCATGGTCGACATTAACGCCGATGGCTTAACCGATCTTATTCTGACCGTCAAAAAGACCACTTCAAATAATGGTCCTTGCGGCCCCATGTACACCGGTGTGGTCTGCCCTATTGCCCCCTCCATGCAATATAGTACACAATCAAGTGTCAGCTATAAAACCTATGCCTTTATTGCGTCAGTTAATCATCATCAAATTACCTATACCGCCACAAACGGTACCTATCTAGAAACCGACTTAAGCGATCTTAATGTTGCTGACTTTAACGGTGATGGACTCACTGATGTCTCGTATCGATTGCGCAAAATTTGGTATTACCGTCTATCGAAAGGTAATGGGAGCTTTACCTTCCGTAAAGCCTTAGCGGGGATTAATGCCACCAATAATGATATTTATAGCCGCCACCAATTTATTGATTTTAATAATGATGGCCGCACCGATGTTTTAGCAGCAACCGCTAGCAGAAATTACGATCTTTATTTATCCGCTCCAAGTCCAAATTCTGAGTCTATACATTTTGCAAAACGTGGCATGCTTCCTACTGGTACGCACAACGATCCTAATATTACATCGATACGATTTGCTGATGTCGATGGCGACACCAAAGTTGACCTACTTTACTCCTCCGGCAATAGCAACTCTTGGAAATTACATAAAGCCACTCGTGCCAATATCAATGAGCATGTTATCACCCGTATTATTGACAGCTCAGGGATTAAAACCGATATCGCTTACGCTCCCCTCAATAGCGGCATCCCACTACTCAACATTGAATCGAGCCAGAAACCTTCAGTCAAATCCAATTATGATTACGATGATGAACCTATCGGTCAAGAAGATGGTCGAGATTTTCTCACTCCGATTGCGGGTATGTATCTCGTCTCTGAAATAGCACAACAAACCCATAACAATCATTCGATACTCACTCAATATGCTTATGGTGGGCCACTGACCCACAAAAAAGGCCGAGGCTTTCTAGGATTTGAAACCATACAAATCACCCAACCAGAGCACAGTCTCACCACCACAACGCAATATCATCAACTTCATCCTTTTACAGGTCATATAAAAAATCAACATCAGCGCTACCAAGACTTTCTACTGAAGCAAACCCATCATACTTATTCGCATACCACCAGCGCCAAAGGCGGGATACAGGTCAAGCAACTTACGATACAAGAACACCAATATAATATCGATTTATCCGCTAATGGCACTACGGCGTCTAATCATAAAAAAGTCGGAGAAACCCTCACTACAAATACCCATGACAATTGGCATAACTTGTTAAGTAGTCAAGTGCTGAAGAAAAGCAGTACTGGCAGTCTGGTGCACGAAACCTTTACCACTCATCGTTATTCAAATTCTGCCTATAATGCGATCACCCCAGCCGCATTAACCTTAGCGTATAATCATAATCAAGTTGCCTCACAATCTGGGCCAAACTTAGATGCAAAACAATTTAGTCGCCTTCATACCAGTCAAGTAAAAAAAACGCGTTATCAGCACACAGCAAACGGCCAAATAGACTCACAAACCAGGCAAACAACATTGAGCTACCACCCTAATGGATTACTCAGAGAATCCCTTATCAATGGATTAACGACTGCTTACTTCTACGATAAATTTGGCAATAAAGTGGCTCAACAAGAATACGCCAAAGTGAATGCGACTCAGTATCAAAAGCGAGCTAACTACTGGTTTTATGATAACCGAGGCCAATATATCGCCAGTAAAATGAACTCATCGGGTGAAAAAGAGCATTATCTTTACAATGGTACCTCTGGCAACGTCGCCACTCTCGGGCGTATTGTCAGCCAAACCCTAACAGGTCCGAATAAATTAGCCACAACGCAATACTTCGATATACAAGGACGGACTATCGAGCAGTTTTTTGCTAATGGCAATAAAACCAAAATAGCATGCAGCTATTGTGCCAGCTGTGATAAGAACTATATGACAGAAACAAGTACTCGCTCAAATAAGCCAACAAAAATCCGATATATCGACAGGTTTGGTCGAGAAAGAGAAACGAAAAGCAAAGGGTTTAATGGCAGCTGGATAGTCACCACAATGGCTTATAATGAACAAGGGCAACGAACGCATATTTCAACCCCGCAATTCTCTTCAACGTCCAATCATCATCACCAAAGTGTGTATGACAAACTCGGTCGAGTCTACCGAGAAACCCTACCGTCGGAGTCGAATATTATTAGCCGGCAAAGTAAAATTAATGGCTTAACGACAACGGCTATTGACGAGAACGGCTATCCTTCTCATTACACTTACAGCCCTGACGGACTGTTAATACAACATGAGAATGTTGAAGGGCAGCGTATTCATTATTATTACGATGCCTTTAATAATCAAACGAAAGTGACTATCTCAGCAAAAAATCAAGCGGGCTCAGAGCAACAACAATCGCAACTTTTCAACGTTAATCCTTACGGGCAAACACTCAATACTAATGATCCCGATAAAGGAATATGGGCATATCAGTACAATGGATTTGGAGAGGTCATTAAACAAACCAATGCCCTAGGGCAAAACACGCTATCTGGCTATGATGAAATGGGGCGTCAATCTTGGCGAGAAGATAACGATCGCTTTATCTGCTGGTACTTTACTGGTCACAGTAATACTCATAATGTCGGTAAACTCAATGCGGTTAAACAATGGGCCAAGCCAAACACTCCAGATCCACAAACCCATTGCTCAAATACCGATCTACCTGAATACAGTGAGCAACATCACTATGATGATTTTGGCCGCCCGAAAAAAATCAACTTTAAACTGGATGGCACAAATTACACTACGGGCTACGAATACAACGCAAAAGGACAGTTAAGTCGCCAATATTATCCCAATAACAATGGTCTTTTCTATATCAATTTTTACTACAATGCTTACCATTATCTTTATCTACAAAAAGACCATCAACGCCGAGAATTACGTAAAATTATCACAATGGATGCCTTTGGCAATATCACTCAACAAGCCTTTGCTAATGGCACTCAAGAAGTTAAAACCTTTAATGCTAAAACAGGCCGTATCAATTTCATCAACCTCACCCATGGCAACCAAAAAGTGCATCAACTTAGCTATGGCGAATATGACAAGAAAGGTAATCTTGGCAACCGGGCACACAGTTATTATCACCAAGGCCTACTTAATCTCGCTTTTAATGAAAATTTCACTTATGACACATTCAATCGTTTACGAACCCGTCAATTAAGCATCGGAGCGGGAAGCTTATCGCCCTACGGTTATTCAGAGCAATATCAATATGATGGTTTCGGTAACATTAAAACACGCAAAGGGGAGATAAGTGGCAGTGCATTAATTACCTTAGCCCACTACCAATATCAACAGACCTCAAGTGCCCATCGCTTAAAAAGTGCCATCGTTGATGGAAAAGGTTATTCACACTTTAGCTATGATAATAATGGCAATATTCTGTCAGATGGCCATCGACAGTTTACTTACTATTCTTTTGACAAAATTAATACGATCCAACTCAATGACAGCTACAGCCAATACCGTTATAACCCTCATCAAGGTATGATGGCTCGCAGCGACAAGCGTTTAGACAATGATGACCAATGGAAAACCTACCAGACTCATTATATCAGTAATCTCTATAAAAAAGAGCAACGCTATCAGGATGATACTCTCGAGCAAACCCGTCACCGATATCTACTCGATAATATCATTGTCGAACGAGATGAATATCCTGCTCACCCTTCGAAAGAAAATGTGCTTTATCAGCATAGCGATCATCAAGGTTCCAATCTCACCGTCACCAACCAAACTGGCCAAGTTGTGGAACAATACTTTTATACCGCTTTTGGTAAGCCAATGAAAATCAATAATAACAAGCTTGCTAATGTCACGGCCCCTATGGCTCGAGCTTACACAGATCATGAGGCACTACCGACACTGGATATCATTCACATGGGCGGACGCATTTATGATCCTAATCTAAATCGATTCTTACAAGCCGATCCCAGTATTCAAGCACCGCATAATATACAAAACTACAACCGATTCAGCTATGTGCTAAATAACCCACTGCGATATACCGATCCTAGTGGTTATAACTTCTTTGAGAGTGTATATCGATTTTTAGGCAAAATTGATGGTCGCGAACATTCTCAAAAATACGTCTTCCAAAAAAATCCCTCCTTAGCCAATTTTACTCAAACAGCCCTAACCTATATACCTGTATTTGGCACACTCGCTTCGGCGCACTTTGCCTTTGATCGTGTCTATTACGCCTCTGGCAGCTTAAGAGCCGCTTTTAAAGCGGGGATCATCTCCTATGTGATGGCAGAGGCTAGTGGTAGCCCCGAATTTAGCTATGAAGCCATCGCTATTTTAGCCATAGATAATATTAACCCTGACGTGGGTCGTGTCGGAGCTATAGTCGTTTCTGGTGTATGAGGATAAAGCATTGCGATGTAACCTGTTAATTGATCTTGGCCGATCAACAATTAACAAAAGGAACATCGCAATGACTAAAAATGA
>NZ_JAKIKS010000063.1 GCF_023284005.1 Shewanella surugensis | reverse complement strand
GGTTGCTCTCCTGTCTTTTGGTCGAGACTTGAGCCTACCTATACCGCGGTATAGGTGAAACCTATGCGAGTCACCCCGGCAGAGCCGGGGGTTTACCGTTTGTTAATTATGTTGAATGGCATTTTTTATTGTTTAATAATCCATTCTATTAAAAGCTATAATCCGCTTGTAAATAGAAAGTTCTTCCATATGGATCGGTATAACGTGGATCATAACCCACTTGATGTCCAGAACCGTCACCCAAGGATAAACTTGGCTGAGTATCAAATAAATTGTTAATACCCAATGTCATTGAGAAGTTATCCATCACATAATATTTAGATTGGAAATTAACCTTAGTATATGATGGTACATGCAATTGTACTTCTGCATCTTGGGTATAATTTCCATCAACATCTTTTGTTAACACTGATTGAACTTGATCATCATACCCTGACTTATAGTTAGCCATTAGAGTATGAGCAAAATCGCCATGTGATAGAGTTGTGGATAATTGTGCAACAACTCGAAAAGTTACGGCATCATTATCACCAAATTTATTAATACTGTCCGTCATGACACCATCTTCACCTGGTACACTTCGCTCACTCTCAAGCATATAAGTACCGACAAAGTTGGTTGTTAATTCAGCCCAACCAAAATCGTTGGTTAGTAATGCATTCCAGTCCACACCACTATTTTGGGTTTCTCCTACATTAACCGCTCCTTGAATAACTCCCAGCTCAAGTTCACCTGTTCCTTCATTTACGGTTGTCACAAATAAATCACGATATTTATCTGCATCGGCAAAAATTTGGGATTGCGTTAAACGCGTAACAGTATCTTCCATTGCAACGTTCCAATAATCCATTGTCAATGAGAAGTTTTCAGTAGGAGCAAGAACAAAACCAACAGAATATTGCGTCGACGTTTCAGGTTTTAAATCTGCCGCACCTTCACGATAAATATCATATTGCGTTGCTTCTGCAAAACAATATTGACTTAATGAATCGCTGCTATCAAACGGACAAGAATAAGCGGCACCCGTTACCCCAAATGTTTCTCGTGGCTGGGCAATCTCTAGCATACTCGGAGCTTTAAAACCTGTACCATAAGAGCCACGAAGAACAAGCTCATCTATCACTTGATAACGAAGGTTCACTTTATAAGTAATATCATCCATGCTGCTACTGACGCTCTCTCCCGTTAAATCGTCATTAACGCCACCGATATAATCATAACGTAAAGACGTCGTCAGCAATAATTCATCCATTAATGGGATCTGAAGCTCACCAAACATACCTGCAGTATCACGAACTAAATCATATTCATCAGCAGCATCTTCAAATAATACAATTCCTGATTTTTGAGCTGCTGAAGTTGTTTTTACATAATTAGTCTGACGAGCATCTGTCCCAACGGCTAAATATACATCACCAGCCGGTAGAGAAAATAAAGGTAAAGTCCCATTAAAATCAAAACCTTTAACGGTCACTTCCGTATTCTCCCAGTTACCGCTATAGGTTGCACCCGAAGCGATTGAGCTAGAAGTTGCATCGAGAACACTTGGAGAGGCGAATATATCTATCTCACCCGCATTAGCAGCTGTTAAGAATTCATCTTCTAACAACCACCCATCCTTATAATTCTGCTCTCTTTTATTACTTGAATAAGTTACAGCAGTACTAAATTCAAATTCACCGAGCGCCCCCGTTAAACCTGTGACCACATTCGTCGCTGTTGTATCCCACTCTGTAGTTCGATTGCCAGCAGGCAATGCTCTCCAACGTGCAGACACATTAAGGTCACCGGCATTGTACGCTGCCATTTCAGCTTCATTTAAATAGGGAACAACATACTGTGATACTAAATTAGAATCAGACTCTAAGCTAAAAGCCCCTGTCGGATAAGGCGCAATTCGCGTCGTCATTGTATAGCGAGAAAAAATAACATCACTAAACATGGTTAAATTATCAGTTAATTCTAGTTGACCATTTAAGAAAACACTATCACGCACCGATTCAGGCACAATTTCAATGGTCGAAGTATAATCAAAATAGCAAGCACTTCCTATTTCAGAATTATTAGCATCACATCCACCATTAGCTTCGCTATATGGGTTGAAGCTGCGACTCTGCTTTATTTCATTTCCAAACTCATCGAATTCACCCGTTCCATATGAGACATAGGCATTTCCAGGAGTGGCATTAGAGGAGCCATTGAAAAAGAAATATTCTTCATTTTCATGTGTAAAATAAATCATACCCGTTTTAGAAAAATCACGATCGGTTGCTTTTAGCTGCTCTCTTGAATTACGACTATAAGAAAAATTAACATTATAGCCATCACTATCTACGTCGCCAAATCCACCTGTAAAACTAAGATCATAGCCTGATCCCCCTGTTTCTTCAGGTTTATCGTACCTCGCATTAACGTTGAAACCTTGAATATTATCTTTCATGATAAAGTTTACAACACCAGCAATGGCATCGGAACCATATAATGCAGAAGCGCCATCGGTTAACACTTCAACCCTTTCTATACCAGCCAAAGGAATACTACTCACATCAATACTACTACCAGAGTCTGAAGGTGCCAATCTTCGACCGTTTAATAGCACAAGTGTATATTGCTCACCTAGATCATGAATTGAAGCTGTCTGTGTTCCCCCGCCACCCCCACCGACCGAATCAGCCGATACAGTCATTCCTTGCATAGAGGGGATTTGTTGTAATAGCTCCGCTGTGTTTGTCACACCCGTTCTATCAATATCAGCACGTGAAATGACAGTAACAGGCAGCGCACCTTCCATATCGGTCTGTTTTATAGCAGAACCAGTAACAGAAATACGTTCAACAGGTTCTGAAACGGTCTCTTCTGCGAAAGTTTGCCCAGACAAAACAACACTTGTGGCTGCCACAGCTAAAAAGCTACGACGGACTGCTTTCGCAGCTAACGTTAATGAATGCATATATTCTCCCTGACATTCCAAATTGAAATATCAAAATATTATTATTTGTTGTTTATTATTTTATTAATGAAACTAAAGTTAATTATTTTCGTCATAAATACTGTTAAATATAAGACTTCATGTCAACACTAATTACATTAAAATAACCTAACAGTGTTTTATTGAACAAATAAAACACTGCTTAAATAAGTTGTAAAAATACAATTCCAATGAAAACACTTGGTTATGAAAATAAGAGATAAATGAAGAAATTTAAATTAAATTAGGAACGAAATACACATATACGATACATTTGTTTTAATTAATTTAAATGTTATAATGATTAAGTTAATTAACATTAAATTTAAACATAATAAGACCATAAGAATCATTTAGGGATACATTTGTTAAGCGTAAAATTAATGATAAGAGAACAGCGAAACCTCAGTTACAGCATGGCTTTAAACGGCTAAAAATCAATCAGATGTTAATATTTGTTTCTATTAGACCATATAGCCATATATAATAAATAGATGTACTCCACCACTTGTAATCTCTACGTTGAGCCACCTCTATTGACCATACCTCATACATGATCAAAGTAAGGTTAATCGATATAAATCCATATCCGCACTCTTATTCCATTAGATATTTTATTTAACAAAATGGTATTCCTAATTAAATAATAATACAGATAAACTAAATCGGCTAAATCAGGAGAAGACTAAAATAATACTCCTATATGATTGAACTCACCTATATTAACACTACATGTAAATCAGTCACTTTTAAAAGAATAATAAAATTTACAACACCTAAAATTCAACATTGATAGTATGAAGTTTATATAGAACACAAATGAATTAAAATGAGAAATAAAAACAAACAATAATATTTCAATATTAAAAAACAAACAGGAACAATATAGTCATATCCGCAAAAACTAGTGATTAATGTCAAGAATAGACGATTTAATAAAATAATACTTGGGTGTTCACCCTTTACATCACTTGCTATAAGTATTGTTCTTTTTTATCCTATCTATTTATCCAAAATAATATTTATGATTATGGCATAAGAAAACATTAAGTGAGCTTAGGTTGCGATAATAACCGACTCATTTAAGTTGACCAGCTCAGATATTTAATTCAAATAAGAACATCAACTAAGTACTTCAGATAATCGTGGGGGAATAGTCAACAACGGCTATAATACAACATGAATTAACGCGTTGATAAATAACATATAAATAAGTCTTAGGCAAGAAGTAATATATGAGGAAACCATTCAACATTTAGGCAATAAAAAAGAAGCCGATTGGCTTCTTTTTTATTGCCTAGCTCGAATTAACGAGTACGTGGGCAAAGCTCTTCGGCGCTAAAGAAGTAAGCCACTTCACGCTGTGCAGATTCTACAGAATCTGAACCGTGAGCCGCATTCTCATCGATGCTTTGTGCAAAATCAGCACGAATAGTACCGAGAACTGCTTCAGCCGGGTTAGTCGCACCTAAAATATCACGGTGAGTAAGAACCGCATTTTCACCTTCTAGCGTTTGAACCACGATAGGACCAGACGTCATGAAAGCAACAAGAGCGCCAAAGAAAGGACGCTCACTATGCTCAGCATAGAAACCTTCAGCTTGTTCTTTCGTTAAGTGAACCATTTTAGACGCGATGATTTTCAGACCAGCGGTTTCAAAACGGTTGTAGATTGCACCAATATTGTTTTTAGCAACAGCATCTGGCTTGATAATAGAAAAAGTACGTTCGATAGCCATGAAAAGCATCCTTTTATAAACATGTATTAAAATTCGCGCGGATTATACGAAATTAAACGCATAATTCATACCCTTGTTAGAGGATAGGGTGCAGATAAGTGATAAAGAAAACTGAAGTACGAGCAGTGACTGAATTTTTCAGGGTTGTTTCAATAAACTAGTCTCCTTGATAGGAGTCAGGGTATATTCAACGTTATTAGACTCAAATTAGCGACTTACTTGAGCCACAACAAATCATTATTACAGCTTTTAAGTTCAATAAAAATCACCACTATTAATCCATTTCTTCAATCCAACATGCCTGAATAGCCTCTAAAATACGCTCATTGCAATGTTGCAGATCATCATTAAACTCATCTAACAATAAAATCCATTCATAAAGATCGGTAAACCTGACTTTTAGCGGATTAATATCAGGGTACTTTTCTATTAAAGCAATCGCAATCTCCCGTGAATCGATCCATTTCAGCGCCATGTGGTCACTCCTTATTTAAACAGTCACCTAAAAGTATATGACGCAATCTGACATTTACCAAAATAGACAACCGATTATCTCGACTAAACACTGGGACACACAACAATCACCCTCACCATAATAAGACTCCAATAACGCAAATACTAACCTACACTGAAAAATATTAATGAAGATGATAATACCCATATGGTCAAAAAAACAGAGTTGAAACACAACCAAACTCTCAGCCAACTCCCTGCCACAGCCATTTGTGGTAACGATATTTCATCATCCTGTTTGTATGTTGTCGCTATCGCCATTGGCTATGCTGGGCAATATGCTTGGATCTCCCTACTGATTGTCTCAGCGGTATTGTATTTATATCGCAGTATCTATGCTGAAGTCGTTGGCGCTGTTCCTATGAACGGCGGTATTTACAATGCACTATTAAATACAACCAGTAAATCTCTCGCTTCATATGCTGCATCATTAAGCCTATTATCTTATATGGCAACAGCCGTAATTGCGGCCATCGAAGCAATGAAATATGCCAGTGTCTTTATTCCAGCACTCTCCATTAACTTTGCTGCTATTATAATATTGAGTATTTTCACTTTGTTGACCTTATTAGGCATACGTGATTCAGCAAGGCTCGCCACCGTTATCTTTATTTTCCATTTAATCACCTTAAGCATATTAGTCATGTCATGTGCTTGGTATCTTATACAACACGATGGCGGCACAAGCTTAAATATTTTATCGCTGAAAGGTGATACAAAATCCGGTCCCATGTATGCCATTTTCATTGGTTTTGCCGTCGGTATGTTAGGGATTTCGGGCTTTGAAAGCTCTGCAAACTATATCGAACAACAATCTAAAGGTGTATTTCCTAAAACATTAAGAAATATGTGGTTAATTATCACTATCATCAACCCCTTACTCGCTATTCTTATTCTCTCTTTTATTCCATTAGAAGACATCAGTACCCACCAAGGTACCTTGCTCTCTTATGCTGCCGAGCAAAGTATGGGCACTAAACTCTCGCTATTAATTTCCGTAGATGCCGTCTTAGTGCTTTGTGGCTCAGTACTCACCGCTTTTGTCGGTGTAAACGGTTTATTAGTCAGAATAACAAGCGACAGTGTACTGCCCGCATTTTTAATGAAAAAGAATCGCTGGGGCGCTTATCCAAGGTGTACCTTACTCTTCTATTTATTATGTATTTCTATCATCATTCACACTCAAGGTGAGCTAGAACAATTAGCCGCTGTTTACGCCTTTGGATTCTTATTTATGATGTTGCTTTTTGCGTGCAGCAACTTATTATTAAAAGCTCGTAGACCTAAATTAGAACGTAACGTTAAAGCCCCTGTCTTCCAAGTCATTATCGCTATCATTGCTGTTGTTGTGGCATTAATCGGTAACTTCAGTGCAAAACCTACTGGAGCTGGTATGTTTATGGCCTACTTCATACCCACGATAATTGTTTTTATTATCGTGCGTTATCGAGTCTTTTTCTTACGCTTAGCCATGTCATTTTTGAAACAAGCTTTTAATCAGTTATATCAATTATTCTCATGGGGACATCAAAAACTGGAGCATGTTTTACTCACTATTAGCAACACAGAATATGCTTTCGTTTGCGAAGGGAGCAATATTGCGCTGATTAATCGCGCGTTGTTGTATATCATGCTTAACGAAGATACCAAAAAAGTGATTATTATCTCTATTTATAATAAAAATATTCTATTAGCGGACGATCATAAGCAACAAATGCAATTTTTAATACTAGAATACCCCTTGATGGAGATCAGCCATATAGAGAAAGAATCCCATTTTGGTCCCGCCATTATTCGAACTATATCAAAAGAGCTGACCATCCCGATTAACCGAATTTTTATTAGCTCAATACAACAACGTAAACAATTATCATTAGAAAAATTGGGCGATGTCCGCGTGATAATCTAACGCAATGATTATTTTACAACAATCAATAAGAGAAGGGATCGTCCCTTCTCTTATTTTGCATTCTATCTAAGTTATCTTCAAAGCAACAATTTTCAACGGGTGGTTATCATCAAATGAAGGAAAGTCATCATGAGGCGTGAGCCAAGTATGAGCACTCACACTTCTTCCCTGCTTTTCAACACAACGTACTAGGCTCGAAAACCAGCTTTTCCTTTCCACTTTAGCCACATTATTACAGCATACAATCATGCCACCTTTTTTTGTTGCTAGCATGGCCGGCTTAAATAAACTTTGATAATCATTAATGAGATCAACGGTTCCAAAAGGACTCTTAGCAAAACGAGGCGGATCTAAAAAAACGAGATCAAATTGTGTTGCTGATAGCTTTGGATAGTCAGGTAATTTTTTATTTCCTCTCCCCATGACTTTGAGTCCCGCTAACTGGCGAATGGCAGGAAACACATCACTTTGAACAAATTCACATTGCTTGACAACATCATTAAGCTGAGCATTTTCTTTACCTGCTGCCAATGCGAATGATGAAAAATCAACATTAACAACACGCTCAGCCCCACCAACTGCAGCTGCAATCCCTATCCCGCAAGTATAAGAAAATAAATTTAATACAGACTTATGTTTACTGTGGGCCCCTACAAACTCTCTTCCTATCCTCATATCTAAAAAGAGCCAAGGATCTTGCCCTTCATGTCGTAATTTAGAGGTAAATAATAAGCCATTTTCATGGATTGTTTGCGCCGTTTCAGCACTATCATTCAGATTTGAACCCAGTGAATTTAAGACTCTAGAATGTCGCTTAGAGCGATCGTTGTATACGATAGGTGATGGGATTTTTTTAGATAACACATTGCTGATCTCGGTCAATATGTCTTCTTCAACGGTTTGATGAAAGCTTTGTACTAACCATGTATCACCATAACGATCTATCGTTAATCCATTGATACCTTCAACTGTGCCATGAAAAACACGAAAACAATTCGTTTTCGATACATTTTCAGGTAAGAACATCGCTTGACGCTTTTCTATAGCCGTCGTTAATAATTCAGAAATAGTCATAAAATAAAACTCGCAGGCTTACCCTAGGCAAAATAATGCGCGCATGATAGCAAAATAGTCTCTATAAATACGACTTTATCCTCTTAAGCTAAGTGTTTACCACATTCTGGGAAATAAAATTAAGCGATAACACTCATCACTTCAATATAAGTGACTAAATAATAAACATATTATGTAAATACACTATACAAGTTTAGCCGCTTCCATTAAGGTCAATATCAAATCAATTACTTACACCATTATTGATAAATTAGCCTATATTTTTCAGGTCGAAGCGACATCGGTCGCTGCTTTCATTTTATTTCCATATTCTTCTCCAATAAGGTAATTCACTTGGCAAACTTTTCTACCCATCTCAAAGCAAGTATTATCACCAGCGCTCCTTTAAGCTCTATTGTGCTAGCGACCCATATCTCAACGCTGTCTGAAAGCTTACTATTATTTTTCATCGGCGCTTTATCTGGCCTTTTACCTGATCTCGATTCTGATAACTCGACCTCTATTCAATGGCTTTTCAGCATCTTAGGATTTTTCTTATCAGGCAGTGTTATCTTATTATGCCCATTGTCATCACTTG
Source organism: Shewanella surugensis (assembly GCF_023284005.1). GTDB lineage: Bacteria > Pseudomonadota > Gammaproteobacteria > Enterobacterales > Shewanellaceae > Shewanella > Shewanella surugensis. The sequence goes on along the minus strand of NZ_JAKIKS010000063.1, from coordinate 23,875 downwards.
TCGAAATGTGGATTGTCGGCATAACTATTTACGCGTTTACTTTATATGCGATCAAACCCATATTTGAAAAATTGACCGTCCATAGAGGCACATTACATTCAATCTTAGCGGTTATCATGTTTGCCATCATCGGCATAATCCTTAGCCTATTGATGCAACAATCCCTCAATATGTCTTTACTTGTTGGCGTTGCAATCATCATTGGTGCACTCACTCACTTAATTTTAGATGAATGTTATAGTGTCGATTTAGCCAATAACACGCTCAAATCATCTTTTGGCACCGCAATGAAGTTGATCGATCTGCGTTATCCTTTAACTACTTTTATGCAAGTCTTATTTGTCAGCGCTGCGATCTTCTACCTCTATCCTTATCACACAGAAATAAATTCAGTGATCATTTTATGGCAAGTACAACTCGATACACTCACCATAATCCCCCCCTTTATGAGTCAATGGTGGCGATAACAATATTTCAATGATTAAATGCTTCTCAATAATGAGAGGCATTCAAATAAAACTCATTTTAACAATATAAAAGTACAGAACAGCTTGATAACATCACGACATACGAACCCAACCACGACTAAAGACCTTTAACTTTAATCAGCAAAATCAATACTATAGAGAGACCTCAACTAAACCTAATGCAATCGCTTTCTTCCTAAAATCTTTTTTATTAACGCCTAAAACAGGCTTTATCTTATTCGTTATAATATTGCTGATTGTTTTTTCAGTTATATTAAGTTCTTCACAGATTGCTTCAACTTCAACACGTTCCGCTAGCATAATAAAAACCTGTTGATCTCTTTCATCGAGTCCTTTCAATGGATTATTTAATGTTTGTAAGCCTATTTTATCCAATACTCCAGGGGCATAATAGGTTCCACCATCTGCAACGGTGAATATTGCATCAAATATTCTTACCATGGATCCTTTTTTAGTAATATATGCTTTCGCACCCGCTTGATAACAGGCAATAATGGTATTAATATTTTCTCTCATCGAAAAGACAATAATGTTAGCCAAAGCATTAACCTCTAACATGGATTTTACAATCGACATTTTGCCTTTGGTCCCTTCAAAACCTAAGTCAGAAATAAACACATCAACATCATCTCGTTCAATATTACCCATTAATGATTCAGCCGTTTCTCCTCTCCCCACGACGTTAATGTATTTATGATTATGATTGTCTGTGTTAAATTTATTCAGCAACTCAATCAAACCATTGATAATAATCTCATGATCATCTGCAATATACACGTTGACTGTTTGCATAGTTTATTCTCTAAATTTATTTTATTTGATTTAAAGGTATACTAACCTTAATCACTGTACCAGTAACCGATGCTGAATTAATCTCGAATTCTCCACCTAATAACACCGCTCTTTCTTTCATACTCGATAGCCCTAAGCCTTTTAATGTACTAATATGACTCTCAACAATACCCACACCATTATCGGCAATGGTCATGCTAATATTCTTACTATTCTTATAATCTATCACCATAATATCAATATTAACTTCTGTTGCTATCGCATGCTTATCGATATTGGTTAGCGCTTCTTGTAAAATACGATAAATGGCAAATTCAACCGCATCATTAATCACTTCACTTTCGAGTATCTCTATGACTAATACATAGCGACACTGATCATTTTTCAAGGCCCAGTCATCAACCAAATGTTGCAATGATGCTGACAAACCTAATGTGTCTAATGTTTCAGGTCGCAATGATTCGATAATATTTTGAGTCAAGTTAATCATTTCGTCGATCTTAATTAAAGCCTCGTCAACAGCATAAGCTGAGTTATCTTCTTGAAGAATTTCGACTTTCCAACGCAGTAATAATAAAATAGAGCCAAACATATCATGTATTTCATTGGCGAGTTTTCTATCTCGCTCAGCCTCAACAACCGCCTTAGCCACATGTAATTCTTGACGATAACGAATATCCATAATTTCTTGAACCGTTGAATCCCCATAATCACTTGAATAATGCAGTTTCGATATGCCCAATAAAGGATTAATAATCTGTAACTGTAATGTTTTCCTGACTTTTCTACGCGCTAACCAGCCAACTACAAATAAACTCGAAAATAAAATACATAAAAAAAGAATAAAATGATAAATATGATCATCAAATTTAATCGTAATGGGTAAGTCAACGAAATACTTCACACCAAATACACTCGGACTCATCACTGTCAGTATTTTTTCATGGCAATCACGACAAATCACAATACTTGGATCAATTTTCATTAATTTATTAATCACCATGTCTTCCGACAAATAAATAAACAAACTGCCCTGACACTGCCCATATTCAGCATACAAAGTATCACCAAGATAACATAAAGGAAAAATAGCATGATCTTTTGTAACTGTCCCCAAACTGAAAATGGAAACTCCTTCATTATTATCAATATTCCAGCCTACTATTTCATTTTGAGGCTGGCGACTAAAGACTTCAATCATTTGAGCCGATAACTGCTGTCTAGAGTACGCTCCTGATCGAATAAACTCCATAAACTCTGTTGAACTCACAATAATACCAATACGGTGCTGTAAACTAGAAGAATAGGTTGACAGCGCTGAATCGAGTTCTAATTTATTATGATCACTCAAATGATTAAGATAATCATTGTATACAGATAGATAACCCATTAATGAAATGACAAACACCGTTAACGTCGCTAATACTATAGAAAATCTAATATCCTTTTCAACAGCATTTAACGTTGTTTTTTTTATTTTTTCCATATAAAACGTTCACTGCCTAGACGAATTAATAAGAAGTTTTAATTTTTGCCATTCTTTATCATATGCTTTATACACATCATAAGGCTCATTCTTCAATTTCTCAAGTTTATGAATATGAGTAAAAAAATAATCTACGACACGATTATATTGAGGATCCATTTCACGACTATTTTTGATGCTAATGCCATAAGGTGAGAAGGAATACGATTTTTTTATCACCTTATTAATCATGTTTTCGCTCGCTAATTCACGTGCTACACACTGGCCACCTTGTTTATTCGATACCAACTCCAAAACGGTTGATGACCAATGAGATAAGCCAACATGAGCCATAAACTGATGATTTAATTCTCCTTGAATGATTTTTTTTAGCGCTTCTCCCGACCAAGTAAACGCAAAAGCAAAATCACCTTTATGAGCGATATTACCTAAATTATTTGCAATAATGACATGACTCTCTTCAAATAACTCGACCACTTGAAGAATAGTTGTCTCATTATATTTAGAAATAAATTTCAAATGAGTACTATCCATATCAGACAAGAAATTCAACACTTCAACATGCTCATCCATTAATACGATAGTTTTTCCTTTCGATTTTTCTATAATCGTTCCTAAAGTATCCGTTTCATCTAACCGAATATTAATCGGGTTCCACAGTAAGCCCGCTAAACTGAGTTGAAAGTAAACCGTATTACTCGGCAAACCTGAACGTTGATACAAGTCTTTCACTAAAGGGTGGTAATGGGCGGTAATATCTTGGCTAATATTGGCATATTGCTGAGGATAAAGCCGTGAAAAATACTGATGTACACTATCGCCATAAATAGCAATATCATACTCTTCCTTCTTCATTCGCCTGAATAACTCTGGATTACTATAAAACTCGTCATAAGAAATTTTTACTTTGCACTTATTTTCAATAGGCATTAACAACTCTGGAGTAAAGTAACCCCACCAAGTAATAATATTAATCCCTTGATTGGCTTGAATGGGTATTGATAGGCTCATCCCCATTAAAACGATAGCTATTTTCCTATAATCACGTCCTCTTTGATTGAGGAACATATTCTCCCCCTTCTTTCTCAACTCCAATAAAAATCATTAAAAAACAATTAACCTAGCCTCAGTTTAGTCTAAAAAAGATCAAGGTAGGCCTTTATCTCGAGTTGAAAAAACCTATATTATTCTCTATCAAATTGCAACTTCACACAAAAAATGCTTTAAAAATAAGTAAAAAAAACTAAAAACTATTTGTACCACTTTAATATTAGCCATTATGAACATCAAATAGTAGTCACACATGAAAATCTTTAAAAATCAATATAAAGAAGATGATGCTATAAAAAGTAAAATAAAAACATATTATTAGGTACAAATTGAAACAAATATAAAAAATGCTTTAAAATTAAATAAATATTTGAACAATACATAATAAAACCCAATTAAACAGTAAAAAATACTAAAATAAAAGGTATTCAATGCTAATATTATATGCAGGTTAAATATTAACGTAGTAATTAAGCAAATTAAGCACTAACCTTTTATTTTTTAACCAATCAAAATTTAGTTTGTCTTTATCAATCTGATGAAAGGAATTTAATGATGGATATTAATCATATAAAATACTATTTACTCATCACTCTATTGTTTCCTATATTGAGTTACGCTGACGATGTTTGTTACAACGCAGGAAGCTATGTGTTGTCTCCAAATGAACCCGTGACTTTTTCCTCTAGAGGTTACACTCTTGAATTAACCCCAGCTGGAGAGCTATTACATAAAGATCCCCATGGCAGTAACATGCACAATGATTTACAAGATACCTTTAACACGTCAAATCTAGGCATTAATGCAGCAAGCTTTCAAGGCGATGGTAACTTTGTCATTTATGACCTTGGTGGCAACCCTACATGGGCCAGTAACACACAAGGAAACCCTAATGCCGTTTTATGTTTAAAAGATTCTGGGGTAGTCGCTATTTACCAAGATAGCTCTCAAAGCAATCAGCTTTGGAGTACTACAGGCATAAAGGAAGGGGGCGTTTGTTATGCTCGTAATGCCAATGTGCCTATTATATCCAATGATGGTAAAACCATTCCTTTTTCTGCTGGCTACTATATGCAAATGCAAAATAGTGGTGACTTACATCAACGAGACCGGAATAATGTCATTCTGTGGCGATCTAATACCGAGTATCTAAACAATCCTGACTCTTATATGATGTTTAGGGATGGCTGGCTAACCTTAAAAACCACTGATTATATTAACAATAATGCAGGTACTGAAAAACATGTCAAAACTTTTAATGACTATACTGGTACTTATGTGTGTTTCGCCGATGATGCAATAATCAAAATATACGGCCGCCAAAACAATAAAATTTGGGATAATTTCCAATATAACGCTATGATCCCTAAATCAAGCGTGCGTTTTGTCAACCAATCGAAAGAAACATTATATGTCACTCTTCGAACTAGAGCTGGAAATGGTACATGGTGGGCCAACAAAGACCTTAAACCAGGTGAAGCCTATGAAGCACCAGATACAAATGATCCTCAAGTGCAATTTTATTTAGAAAATGTTAGTAATAGCACATGGTACTGGGAATTCTTTACCTTAAATGCTGGTCACCAAGGAGCCTATTGCGGTGTGATTGATGGCAAGCGAACCATGAATAACGTTACCCCCTGTCTGGTTTATTAATAGTGAATTATCATTATTACAAACTCCCAGTAATGATCATTTATCTGGGAGTTTTTTATTTGTACCTTTTATGACCAAAATGCTCCTCCCTGCTCATAAACCTCAACTCGAGATATAAAATTGAACTCATCACAGACCTTATGCTCGATGCTTTCAATAAAAAGCGACTTAAATAACAGCGGCTTTAAACTTCGAAGCCATTGTTATACCAATTCCAGTAAATAGATGATCAATTCAGAGCCTCTCAGGTTTTTCAATTCAAGGCGCATTGATTGATAAAGGGTTATTCCCTTTAAAATTAATGCAACGCCGAAGTGGAATGCCTGAAAGACTCACGTAGTGCGGGTTTCAAAATACTTTATGCTACGTTAGATACTTTCGATATACGCCCCCATGGATGGGGAAGGTAGAGCGACGTTTGAACCCAAGCCGAGAATAACTATTAGCTTCAAACATCCGCAACCGCCATGGATGGTGGGACTGTCAGGGCTACCAATAGTATGATTGCCGTATTGAAAACTGGCCTACACAATGACTCCCGCTTTATAGCGAAGTACCATCAAGTAAAATAATTAACCCAAAAATACATTCCAAGCGAATGGATTTTTTATGCCCAGCCTCTATTGAATTAAAACCACCTACACTAAACATATGCCAAACAATATCTAAAAGGATTTCATGCCATGACAGTGACTGGTGAAATGACCCATGAAAAATATAATCAATTTAAAGTCACCCCTCAATATCAAGGTCATGCCTACCTTGAACTGTTACGGCATAAACTGAACCTTGCACCAAATATCTTAGCGGGTGTCGAAGCCATCGGCGCAGGCTATGATATTTATGGCCACTATGCCTTTGCTAAAAGCATTACTACACAACTGTTTGATTGGTCAAAAGCACAAACAAGCCCTGTTGTCTTCGACAAAAGTACCGTGGTGCCTACTCCCATCACAGTCGAACAGCTCAACAATACGCAATATAAATCATTTTCTGGTACGAATATTGGTCGATACCAAAATAGCTTATCGGTTCCAGCCGATATCGGTGGGGCATTTAACTTATTTTCCAGTGCGGTCACCAATGATTTTTCATCACGTAGCCTCAGAGAAGCCGAAAATGAATTCACCCGTATACAACAAACCATCAATTTATGGTCACTCAAGTTAGTGATGGATCCACAGCCTTTAAGGGCTTTACTCAAACAAGAAATACAAGATGATATCGATGCCGCCAATACCGCCTCAGATTATGCCCAACTATTCTCGCAATATGGTAGCCATTTTTTAACAGGGATCGTTATTGGCGGCCGCGCCGTTTTAGCCTCATCGACCAATAAAATTAACATGGATAAAACCTACCCCATCGACACAATTGCCAAAGCCGTGTATCAAAAGCTCACTGGTCAGATTTCACTAGAGGATCAGCAAGAATACGAAGAGGCTATGCATAGCTTTAATGCTCACTCAAATTCAAGACACTTAATCATTGGTGGCGATCCCAGCCCCGCAATACACGCCTTTTCAGGACATAATAAGCCCTTTATGGCTTGGAGTGACTCCCTTCATCAAGCACCCAGCATGGTCGACTTTACAGATGAGCAGCCTTTAACTGGCATTTGGGAACTGTGTAGTCAATTAGAGAATAAACAAAAAATGCACACTTACTTTAAAGAAGTATGGGTCTTGGGCGCCTTTAAATCACATCAAATTTGGGCTGATTACATTGATAGCATCATCATCATTCGCGGTGATCACTCATCCATAAAACCACCCAGCGGCTACGTTAAAATCTCAATCAATCTTAATAAAGACTCCGGCGGTGATTATATCTATCTTTGCTATCATAAGGTCTCTGCCGATGGGGCAAGAACAGATAACTCTGATTGTATCTCAGATATTCAAATTATTATGGGCGAGCACACTCAACCTTCAGTAGGGTTCACTAAACTCGATGTTGATTTAAACCGAGGCTCTGGTGGAGAATACATTTACCTTTGTTATAAAAAGTCTGCCTTTATTGATGCTATTGCCATCAAAGATCTCGATGTGATCAGTGGCAGTAATCCCGATCTTCCAGCCCCTTTTGGCTTTAGCCGACTTGAACACGACCTGAATAAAGGCTCTGGAGGCGATTACATTTACCTGTGTTATTCAAGCAGTGTCTGAGCCAACATTGCCATTAAACCACTATCGATACAAGACAATAAACATTTCAGGACTGGACAGATCAGAACATAAAAAAGCCAACTTAAAAAATAAGTTGGCTCTTAAAAATAGAGCACCGATTAAGAAGTACGCTGCTTAGTCTTAATGCATTGCTCTTAGTTACTTTCACTCACCATGTTAATCGTATACTTGGGTATTTCAACGACTAAATCACTGCTAGGTACCTTAGATTGGCATGACAGTCGACTCTCAGGCTCTAAGCCCCATGCTTTATCCAGCATATCATCTTCAAGCTCATCACTTTCTTCGAGTTCATCAAAGCCTTCTCGTATCACAACGTGACAAGTCGTACAGGCACATGATTTTTCACAAGCATGTTCAATGTTAATGCCGATGCGTAAGGCAACATTTAATACGGTTTCACCTTCGTTTGCTTCAACAACCGCCCCTTCTGGGCACAACTCTTCATGGGGTAAAAATACAACTTGTGGCATCTTATTACCTATATATTATCAACAGACTGGCCCTTTAATGCCAGTTTAATAGAATTATCCATACGTTTCGCGGCAAAGTCTTGAGTCAAGTGATCTAAAGCTTCAATCGCTTTTTCAATAGCGTCCGCATCATTAGCAGATCTGAGCTGCGATAAGCTTTGCATACTCGCTTCAATTTGGCTGCGCACCTCATCTGAAAGCAAGTCGCCATCTTTGTTCAACGCGGCAGAAATCGACTCTAGCACGCGGGCGGCTTCCACTTGTTTTTCCGCAAGCATTCGACGGCTGATATCTTCCTTAGCATGGGTCATCGACTCTTTGAGCATGTGACCAATTTCCACATCCGATAAACCAAAAGACGGCTTCACTTGAATGCTAGATTGAACACCTGTAGACTTTTCCATCGCTGTCACACTCAGCAAACCATCGGCATCCACTTGAAAGGTCACTCGAATATGTGCCGCACCTGCCGCTAATGCTGGGATCCCTTGCAAAGTAAAACGCGCTAGAGAACGACAATTATCAACCAGTTCACGCTCGCCTTGCACCACATGAAAGGCCATTGCCGTTTGCCCATCTTTGAACGTGGTAAACTCTTGCGCACGAGCAATGGGAATAGTGGTATTACGAGAGACCACTTTCTCAACCAAGCCGCCCATGGTTTCAATCCCTAACGATAACGGAATAACATCTAATAGCAATAAGTCGGAATCAGGTTTGTTACCGACTAAAATGTCGGCTTGAATCGCCGCGCCAACGGCAACGACTCGGTCAGGATCAATCGAGGTTAACGGCGTTTTCTTAAAAAACCGTAAAACTTGCTCTCTGACTAATGGCACGCGAGTCGAGCCGCCCACCATGACGGTTTCTAACACATCATCAATGCCCACGCCCGCATCACGCATCGCGCGGCGACAACTGTTAATGGTTTTCTTAACCAGAGGTAAAACGAGTGCATCAAACGCATCACGAGTCACATCAAAGCGCAAAACATCCTGGGTTGCTAATATTAAGGATGCCGTCACTAATACATTGTCGGTTAAGGCTTCTTTGACGCGCCTTGCTTCAATCAACAGCTGTCTTTCTAACGTTGGCGAAATATCGGTTAATTGCCATTGTGCTATCAATTGAGCCGCCAGAAGGTGATCAAAATCATCGCCACCCAAGGTCGAATCACCGCCCGTTGCTAACACTTCAAATACACCTTTATTTAAGCGTAAAACCGAAATGTCAAAAGTGCCTCCGCCTAAATCAAACACTGCAATCACACCTTCTTGCCCAGAATCTAATCCGTAAGCAATCGCAGCCGCTGTGGGTTCATTAAGTAATCTCAATACGTTAACGCCGACTAATGCCGCCGCATCTTTGGTGCCTTGACGCTGTGCGTCATCAAAATAAGCCGGTACGGTGATCACCACACCTTCAAGCTCACCACCTAGGGTCGCTTCCGCCCTGGCAACCAAAGGTTTCAGTATTTCAGCAGACACTTGAACGGGATTCACTTCACCTTGTTCGGTAATAAACAAGGGAAGTCCATGATCACTACTGGAAAAACGATAGGCTGATATGAGGTTATTTGATTGGAGATCGTTAAGACTGCGGCCCATAAAACGTTTAACCGAAACAATCGTATTTTGAGGATCTTGCGCCGAATAAGATTCAGCCTCATAACCAGATTGTATTTGATCTTTAGTGTAGCGAATAATCGATGGGATAGAATGACGTCCATCGAGATCCGGAAGTGTCGTCGCCTTGCCGCTACGCACGGCAGCAACAAGCGAATTGGTGGTGCCTAAATCAATCCCCACAGCGAGTCTGTGTTGATGAGGCGCTGCGCTCAGCCCAGGCTCAGCTATCTGAAAAAGTGCCATATTTGTCCAACTTTATGAGGTAGGCGACACCGATCTCTTTTCAAACAGCAACTTGCTATATGGGCCAGTCGATTTCATCATCACAACGAAAACACACGACACACAAACAGCGCAATAACGGGATCGAATATCACTTACCCACTCAAAAAATACCGAAATAAACTCACTCGTCATCGAATAAGGCATCTTCAGCCCTACTCAATTCATCTTGTAATTTTACCATGAATTTCAACTTGCGAATATGATCCGCGGCTTGATGCCAATCTTGTGGTTGATCACTTTCAAGCAATATCGCTAACCTCGATATAATAGATTGAGAGTAATCAATAAAACATTGATTCAGCTCATCAATTAAATCATCAGGCGCAGCGCTATCCCTAATATCTTCAAGCGATTCACGCCACTGCATTTGCTGCATTAAAAATGGCGTATCTTTCACCGTTGTCGACTCATGACTCAGCTCAATGCCTTTTAAGGCTAATAAATGCTCAGCACGTGAAACGGGATTTTTTAATGTTTGAAATCCATCATTAATCTGCGCCGTCCGCTGTACCGCTAAACGTTTATTTTGCTCTGTTGAATGCGCAAACTTATCGGGATGAACCGCCTTTTGCAAATCGCGATAGCGATGAGCAAGTAGAGCGGTATCGACATCAAAGGAAGGAGAAAAACTAAATAATTCGAAATAATTCATAGTTTAACTGAGGCAATTAAACGGTAAAGCTCTCACCGCAACCACACTCGCCTTTTGCATTGGGATTATTAAATTCAAAACCTTCGTTTAAGCCTTCTTTAACGAAATCCAACTCTATGCCTTGAAGATAAACCAGACTCTTAGTATCGATAATGATGTTCACACCATCGATAGCATAAAGTTCATCATCGTCATTTAGATCATCAACAAACTCAAGTATATAAGCCATACCTGAGCAACCCGATGTCTTCAACCCGATGCGTAAACCTAAGCCTTTGCCGCGACTGGCTAAGAAACTCTTAATCCGCTCCGCCGCCGCTGGCGTAATCGTCATTGCCATTTTAACTCCAGCGCTTAGCTAATTTTGCTTTTATATTCATCTAATGCCGCTTTAATGGCGTCTTCAGCCAAAATAGAGCAATGAATTTTAACCGGAGGTAAAGCCAGTTCTTCTGCAATATCCGTATTTTTAATGGTTAATGCCTGCTCAACAGACTTACCTTTCACCCATTCAGTCACTAATGAACTTGAAGCAATGGCGCTACCACATCCATAGGTTTTAAACTTCGCATCTTCAATGATGCCATCGTCATTAATACGCAGTTGTAGTTTCATTACATCACCACAAGCCGGTGCACCAACCATCCCAGTTACCACTGAAGGATCGTTTTTGTCAAATGAACCCACGTTACGTGGATTCTCATAATGATCGATTACTTTTTCGCTATAAGCCATGGTACTTCTCCAATTTATCTATTCGTGAACGATTAATGATGTGCCCATTGGACAGAATCCAAATCGATACCATCTTGGAACATTTCCCATAGAGGAGACATTTCTCGTAATACACCAATAGACTGTGTAATTGTTTCTATTGCATGCTCAATTTCTTCATCGGTAGTAAAACGACCAATAGAGAAACGGATAGAGCTATGCGCCATCTCATCATTAAGACCCAGTGCTCTTAATACGTAACTGGGTTCTAAACTGGCAGAGGTACACGCTGAACCAGAAGAAACGGCTAAATCTTTTAAGGCCATCATTAATGATTCACCTTCGACAAAGTTAAAACTAACATTTAAACTGCCACAATATCTTTGTTCTAGATCACCATTAATATAGGTTTCTTCGACATGTTTAATGCCATTCCATAATTTATCGCGTAAACGCAAAATACGCGCATTATCAACATCCATATCCGTTTTTGCAATCGCAGCCGCTTCCCCCATTCCCACAATTTGATGTGTCGCTAATGTGCCACTGCGCATACCCCGTTCATGTCCACCACCATGCATAGTCGCTTCTAAACGAATACGGGGCTTACGGCTCACATATAGCGCACCAATACCTTTTGGTCCATACATTTTATGTGCTGATATAGACAGTAAATCCACTTTCGTTTTTTGTACGTCAATCGCTAATTTACCTGCGCTTTGGGCAGCATCAACATGAAATACAATTTTACGTGAACGGCATAACTCACCAATAGCATCGATATCTTGGATCACACCAATTTCATTGTTGACCTGCATGATGCTGACTAAAAGGGTATCTTCACGCATGGCATTTTCAATCATTGCAACGGGGATCAAACCAGTATCTTCAGGTTGTAAGTAAGTCACTTCATAACCTTCACGCTCAAGCTGGCGACAGGTATCTAATACCGCTTTATGCTCAGTCTTGCTGGTGATGATATGCTTACCTTTTTTCTGATAAAAATGCGCCACACCTTTAATAGCTAAATTATCAGATTCAGTTGCACCTGAAGTAAATACAATTTCACGCGGATCGGCATTAATCAGTTCTGCTACTTGGTTACGCGCTATATCCACCGCTTCTTCAGCTTGCCAACCATAACGATGAGATCGTGACGCAGGATTGCCAAAAATGCCGTCCATTGTCATACACTGCATCATTTTTTCTGCAACACGTGGATCGACTGGTGTCGTCGCAGCATAATCTAAGTAGATAGGTAATTTCATCTCACACTCCGTACTCTGTCGCCTTTTGATTAAGGCCACTCACAACGTACAAAAATTTATTTTTATAATCATTGCAAAGGATATTAAACGCTCAACCTTTGCGCCTTTTGTAACTTATCTTGTTTAACCGAGATAAACTGCACATCTCGTTTATGCATCAGTCCTGCTAAACTGATACCATTCAAAAAATCTGAAATCTGATCGCTTAAATCCCCCCAAAGTGAATGCGTTAAACAACGACTTCCACCTTGGCAATTCCCCTGTCCCTGACAACGCGTGGCATCAACAGACTCGTCGACAGCACGCACGACCATACCCACAGAAATCTCGCAGGCATTCATACCTAAACGATAGCCACCACCGGGTCCACGGACACTGGAGACTAATCCATTCTTTCTCAATTTAGCAAAGAGTTGCTCTAGATAGGACAGTGATATCCCCTGACGTTCTGAAATGTCAGCCAGTGGTACTGGCCCAGCGGTAGAATGCATAGCAACGTCTAACATCGCTGTCACTGCATACCGACCTTTAGATGTAAGTTTCATGTCGACTTCGGCTCCCAGAAAACGCCTAAAAAGCATAGTATAATTTCAACATACCTGAGTAAATTAGTCAAGTATTAAGCCTAGTAATTTACTCAAGTATTATTGAACTCAAGCCACCAATAAAAGCATTAAACGGGCCAGCCAATCTTAAGCTCGGTATTTAACCTTTTTCTCACTCAATATTCAATAATAATTGCGCTTTTATTTGCCCAAAAGCGTGGGTCTATGGATCTTTTCTATTATTTTCGCAACCGTTTGTGGACTATTTAGACAAGACAGAGATTGCGCCGTATCATAATTCATCATAAGCAATTGATAATTCAGTAGATAATGAGTCAGTGATACTGCATTCATACTTTTATAACATGGCTTCGGTTAACCGCTTTTTTCTCGAACAGTACTTAACCACCAAAGATCAACAGGCCTAGGTAAAAAAGCACGATTCATAAAGAAAACGATTAAACGTTAAATGATGGGGTCGAATTCATCCAGTCCCTGTTTGCGTTTCTGCGCGGCAGCGAGTTCTACATCACTAAATTCATCCACGTCCAGATCCGGTAACTTATCGGTGCACACACTGCCACCCATGGTTTGTACCGCTTGACAAAGATCTTGTACCTTGGTGTCCATTAAATGCATATGATCCAGCATTTGCCCTATAGCATTCGCCACAGGATCCGGATTATCCGGTGCGACAGCATAGGCATCGAAGCCATATTTTTTCGCCATTTCATTACGGCGATCAGATGTTTCTTTAGACTGATCCGAAGCCGTTGTCACCACACGTCCAGGAATGCCGACCACCGTTGTATCACTGGGGACATCTTTCACTACCACGGAATTTGAACCGACTCTGGCCCCGTCATTCATGGTGATCGGACCTAAAATTTGTGCGCCCGCACCCACGACGACGTTATTGCCTAAAGTTGGATGGCGTTTTCCGGCCTTCCAAGTGGTCCCCCCAAGGGTCACACCATGATACAAAGTACAATCATCACCAATTTCAGCCGTTTCACCTATCACCACGCCCATGCCGTGATCGATAAAAAATCGATGGCCTATGGTTGCCCCTGGATGGATTTCTACTCCGGTCAACCAACGGGCAAAAGTCGATAAACTGCGCGATAATAGACGCCATTTCTTCAACCAAAGTTTATGGCTTATCCGGTGGATCCAAATCGCTTGCATTCCCGGATAATTTAACATGATTTCTAAGGTCCCTTTTGCAGCAGGATCTCTGGGATATATCGATGCTATATCATCTTTTAGTCTTGCAAACATGGTAAGGGTCCCTTGTAATTTCATTGCTCGTTTGAGGTTTTATCCACGACTTTTTTATCGACCGACGTCAATATACCCCGTAAGATATTCATCTCCGCCCGCTCTATTCTTGCACGACTAAACAACCGACGCAGTTTAGTCATCACTTGGCCGGGATGATTTTTCACAATAAAGCCTGTCGATAATAACGTACTTTCTAAATGCTCAAAAAAGTTCTCTTGATCTTTTGCTAACGGATAAACTTCCTCAACCTTAGGATAATCTACTTTAGTCGAGGCGAGATGCGCCATGCGTGCTTCATAGCAAATAATCTGTACCGCTTGAGCAAGATTCAATGAGGTATATTCAGGATTCGCTGGGATAGCAACATGATAAGTACACTTTTGTAACTCTTCATTGCTCAAGCCATTATTTTCACGGCCAAACACAATCGCAACCGGGCCGTTTACCGCAGAACCAACCAGTTTCTCACCCGCTTCGCGAGGATCGAGCATAGGCCAATCAAGCGTGCGACTCCGAGCACTCGTCGCGATCACCATAGCGCAATCGGCAATGGCCTCTTCAACGGAATTAACCGTCACAGCATGTTTAAGAATATCAGAAGCGCCAGCCGCCAAAGCAACAGAATGTCCATCTGGGGCCACTTTTGGCTCTGCAAGATATAAAGAAGATAATCCCATGGTTTTCATTGCACGGGCTGTAGAACCAATATTCCCAGGATGGGAAGTACCGACGAGAACGACACGTATATTACTCAGCATTAAACGACTTAATTTATATAGAAGAACATCTGGAAATGATGTTACCACACACTAGTCAAAATACTTATACTTAAATCAACATTTGATATAACGCATAAATCACGTATAATCCCGCTCCGATTATACGTATCCGTTCTTTAACATCCAGGGGATAGCAACCATGCTTCCGATGCAAACTATTGCTGTACGCGCCGCTCGCGCCGCCGGCCAAACTATTGTACGCGCCTTTTCCGAGCTTGATCGTATTGAGGTCAGCTCTAAAGGAATTAATGACTATGTCACTAATGTGGACAAGGAAGCAGAATCAACGATTATTTATCAGATCCGCAAAGCCTACCCAGAACACACCATCATTGGTGAAGAAATGGGTGAAAATAGAGTCGCTAAAAGTGATTATGTATGGATAATTGATCCTTTGGATGGCACCAATAATTTCGTTAGAGGTATTCCTCATTTTGCCGTTTCTATTGCCATGCAATTTAAAGGTAAAACAGAAGTCGCTGTTATTTATGATCCTATTCGTGACGAACTCTTTTCAGCAGTCCGTGGTAAAGGGGCAAAACTGAATGATTTCCGTATCCGCGTTAAAAAATCTAATGATTTAAACAGCACCATTATCGGTACTGGTTTCCCTTTTAAAGCCAAGCAGCACACAGAAACGTATATGAAGATGTTTACTGAAGTCTTCAGTCAATGTGCCGATTTACGTCGTGCTGGCTCTGCTGCTTTAGATTTAGCCTATTTAGGTGCGGGCCGTTTAGATGGTTTCTTTGAAATTGGCCTAAAACCATGGGATATTGCCGCTGGGGATTTAATCGTGCGTGAAGCAGGCGGTACCGTCACAGATTTAGCTGGTAACCATAACTACTTAAACTCGGGTAATATCATTGCAGGCTCACCAAAAGCCACTACCGCTATGGTAAAAAGTTTCCGTCCTTTGCTAAATGACGCATTAAAGCGTTAATGATCAGCCCTTCAATCTGTTAAAAATAGAATAAAGGTGTCTGTTTAGGCGCCTTTTTTCTATTATTGTATTATCTCTACCTTAGGTTTTAATTTTGCATTTTTCAGCAACTCGGTCAAATCCTCCCCCACCACCCACGCTTTTCCACTGACGATAATCGGTGTGGTAACGGTAATGTCCCCCGATGGCGTTGCAAAACTCATCTCGACAAACCTTGCCCAATACCCTTTTGGCTGAGTCACATTCGCAACCTTGAATTGGCAGCTTTTCTTATCACACTCACCGGACAAGCTGGTCGCCGTAAAGACGATCCCCGCATTCACTCTAAAATCCCGTAATGTTGGATTGTAAGCTTGCCATAAACGCACTTTTTTAGGGGCTTGATGGGTATTCACTGTATTCAAACGCCCTTGTTTATTAAGTGTCCAACTGAGTACCGGTGGCGATATACCTTGAATCAACTCGCCATAAAAATTAATCACCTCTTGGGTGACTAGCGCCATATCAATATAGTGGCTTTGATTTGGCATGGCTCTGAGGGTATTCACCCCAGGCAGCTTATCTAAATACAAGCTTAATGAGTCAGCAGCAAAAAAGTCATCGCCCGCGGCACTGATAATGTATTTGGGGATGGCTAACCGTTGCCGATAAGCACTGTTATCATCATAAGTAAGTGGATCTTCAATTTGCATGAGCTGACTAAATTCAGGCGAGTCTATTCGCGTCGTGATCCCCTGTGAAACATAATCATTAAATGCAGGCGGCCAGCCTTTAAAGCTCTGATAAATATGCTCAAGATTGGCTTTGGTATCTAAGATATCAATCACTATGGGAATGAGTCCATTGACACGTTTATCCGCTAATGCCACCAGCCAAGCTGCCCAACCTCGCTTACTGGCCCCTGTCACAACAAAATTTTGGGGCACTTTCCAGCCTTTTTTCTTGGCCAAAGCTTGTACTTTATCCATCGTTACCACCGCCGCTTTGGCCATGGGTAAATGCACTGACCAATAGGCTTGACTAGGATCATTAAGGTAGCGGTTCCAAGTATAGGCCACCAAATCATCTTCTTTACGTTCAATACCATCATCGAATGCTAAATACTGATTGGGCGCATAACTCATCTCAATCACGTAAGAACGGGATGCTTGAGCAATCGCTAACGCATCCATATTCCGACTTTGACTCACTTTGGTCTCATTTAGAGGATGATTGGTTCCACCATTGATAATGAGTAACGCTTGATGCGAATTAGCACTATTGAGTTTTTTGGGTTGATAAACCTTCACTTGATGCTGCCAAACAGTGCCTTTATCACTGATGTTTTTTTGTGGCCAAAATAAACTGTCGAGTCGATATTGAAAAATATTAATATTACCTGACTGACTTTCCTCTTCCAGCGCCCATGTGGGATTAAACCCTTTAGCCTTATCTTGTATATAACAGCCTAAGACTGTTTGAGGGTTTTTCTCTAATGATTGAGGATCGCACGCAGCCGTTGCGAGCGAAACAAACAACAAGAAAAAAATAACAAATAACACAAAGTGATAGACAACCTTTTGTAAAAATAAACTTTTCTGTGTCAATATCATCACCATTACTCCTTGTGAATAATGATTAATATATAGCCTAAAAAGGCCTATCTCACCAATATGAGCCACATAACTAAAAATAGAGTCCTTACCATTAGATCCGTTTATTTTATACTGAGTCACTTTTACATTCAGTGACTTGTATTTTTATTAAGCTCTCCGTATGGTGATATTTCTTACAACAAAAGTTGAATACAACAAAATCAATTACTTCATAAAATGACTTATGGTTATTTCCTAAACACCGATTAACGTTGTCATTCATCACAAGGAAAAAATATGCTGTGGTTTTTACTCTGTATCGGATTACTCATTGGTGGCTATTTCATTTATGGCGCTTTTGTTGAGAAAATTTTTGGGATCAGCCAACATCGCCAAACGCCCGCTTTTAAGCAAACCGATGGCGTCGATTTCATTCCAATGCCTAAAGGTAAGGCTTATTTAATTCAATTACTCAATATTGCAGGTGTGGGTCCTATTTTCGGTCCTATTCTAGGTGCACTGTATGGCCCTGCTGCCATGCTTTGGATCGTCTTAGGCTGTATTTTTGCCGGTGCTGTGCATGATTATTTTTCTGGCATGCTCTCGATCCGCAATCAAGGCCAGTCCATTCCCCACTTAGCCGGAAAGTACCTCGGCAAAAGCGCAAAACATTTTATGAATGTGTTTGCCATTATTCTGCTCTTACTCGTCGGTGTGGTCTTCATTTCAGCGCCTGCGGGTTTACTCAGTAAACTCACAGGCTGGAACGTCAGCATATTTGTCATGCTTATTTTTAGTTATTACTTACTCGCGACCTTAGTGCCTATCGATAAAATTATTGGCAAGCTCTACCCCTTCTTTGGGGCCTTGTTATTATTTATGTCTGTTGGACTCACCATTGCGCTGGTTTTATCCAATGAACATCAATTATTAGCCAGCTATAGTGTCAGTGATGTTTTTAGTAATCTTAATCCCAATAATATGCCGTTATGGCCAGCACTGTTTATCACGATTGCATGCGGCGCAGTGTCGGGATTTCATGCCACTCAATCGCCCTTGATGGCACGTTGTGTTGAAAATGAAACCAATGGGCGTTTCGTGTTTTTTGGTGCAATGATAGGAGAAGGGATCATCGCGTTAATTTGGTGTGCTTTAGCCCTTTCATTTTATGATGGTGTCGCTGGACTCAATGCGGAGATGGCGGGTAACCCTGCCAACTTAGTCTATACCGCATCCCATGTGCTACTAGGCAGTGTCGGAGGTGGACTGGCCATTTTAGGCGTAATTATTCTGCCCATTACTTCAGGCGATACCGCTTTTCGTTCTGCACGACTGATTTTATCTGAGATGTTCCACACCTCACAAAAAACACTGCCGAAGAGATTACTGTTTGCGGTTCCGCTGTTTATTGTTGGAGGGATTTTAACCCAAATCGATTTTGCCGTACTTTGGCGCTATTTTGGGGTCGCCAATCAAGCCACCGCCGTATTAATGCTGTGGACAAGTTCGGCTTATTTATTACGTCATCAAAAACTGCATTGGATCACGACCCTGCCCGCGATGTTTATGACCACTGTTGTCATCAGTTTTTTATTACATTCCGAAACCTTAGGCGCGGGGCTGCCGATGATGATATCGACCACTGCGGGGATCATTTCCACCCTAGTGGTAACAGCACTGATTATTATTAAAGGTAAACAAGCGAGTGAGTTAGGTGTATTGAATCAAGATGACGATGTCATTAAAGACTAAACCAAATAAAGTAAAAAACTAAGTTAAAGACGGGGATCCATGATCACATGGGTCCCTTTTTTAATGATTTAACGCTTATTTGTTGAGCGACCATTTATCTATCGACAGTGATTTTATCAATACCGAGGTGTCCATACGACCCAACCCTTGCTCAGATAAGGCTTTATAATCTTTATTCACCGTTGCCGTTAAAGGCAATGTTAACTGATGCTGCGCCGCTTCATCCAAACAGATCCCTAAATCTTTTATCATCCAGTCGATGGCAAAACCAAAATCAAATTTATCTTGAGCCATCGTCCCTGCCCGATTCTCCATCTGCCAAGAGCCTGCCGCGCCATGTTTTAACGTCGCCACCACATCTTCAATATTAAGATTGGATTTTTCAGCTAACGTTAACGCCTCACTTAATCCTTGTAATACACCCGCAATACAAATTTGATTCACCATCTTACAGCGCTGTCCTTGTCCATTTTTACCTAGTAATCGGCTTTGTTTAGCATACACATCCATCACTGGCTGAACACGGTCAAATATTGCTTGTTCACCGCCACACATAATGGTTAAGGCCCCATTTTCAGCCCCAGCTTGCCCACCTGAAACAGGTGCATCTATGAAGTGGACGCCTTGATGCTGGCAATGTTCACTGATCTCTAATGCCAGTACCGCAGACGTCGTAGTGTGATCAACTAGGATGGCACCTGATTTCATTCCAGCCACAATACCTGATCCGCCATACACCACACTTCTCACATCATCATCATTACCCACACAAACAAACACAATATCGGCATTGGTTACGGCGGCTTTCGGTGTCGCCGCGCTGCGACCTGAGTATTGTACACACCACTTTTCAGCCTTATCGCTACTGCGATTAAACACTGTGGTGGAGTAACCCGCCTGCTGCAAATGACCCGCCATAGGAAATCCCATCACTCCTAACCCAATAAATGCGACATTAATTGAACTCATATTCATTTGCCTTTTTAAATGTTAATCCACGATGATGACTCACGAGCCATCGACTTAACTTTGATTATTGACTTAGTCTACCCCCCCTTATTGACCTATGTCAATTTATTTTAATGCATGTTTACTTATAGCAATTTTATCCTTACACTTGCTTCAATTAAGGTAAATTCTAAGCTTGTGCCAAGGATAGTCCCCATGAGTAACAATAAATTTAGGCACATTGCCCAAACCATCGACAGCCGTATTTTAGAAGGTCTTTATCCCGCCAATACCAAATTACCCCCTCACAGAGCCCTTGCCGATGAATTAGGCACCACCCCTAGTACAATCGCAAAGGCTTATGCTTTACTAATGGAACACGATAAAGTGATTTCTTTTGTGGGCAAAGGCACCTTTGTTTGTGCCAGCTCTCAGCTAGAAAATGTGATCCAAGCAAATGGTATTGAAGAAGAGTATAACTTCTCCATCCTCCAACCTTGCTTGATATATAACCAATCCGCATTGCAGAATGCGTTTCAACAAAGTAGCCAACAGATGACGACTGAACTCATGGGCTATACCGATCAAAGTGGTCACATTGCGCATAAAAAAGCAGGCGCTAAATGGAGTCGCGCGTTTGGATTAGAAGTCAGTCACCCCCAAGATATTTTACTGGCCAGTGGCGCCCAAAATGCATTAGACATGTTAATACAGACCTATACTCAAGCGGGTGATATTATTGCTGTTGAGGAATATACCTACCCAGGAATATTATCCATTGCTCAATTGCACGGACTCACTGTTGTCGACATTCCGATGGATGAACACGGCATGCGAGTCGATGCGCTGGAGAAAGCATTAAACTCACATCCCATCAAAATGGTGATTATTCTTCCCTCACATCAAAACCCCACCACCATCACCATGTCAATATCACGACGCCAAGCTATCGCTACGGTATTAAAGCAACATCAAACCTGGTTAATCGAAGATGATTTATATGGCTTTTTAAATGAAAAAGTCATTCCTGCTATTACTAACTTTATCCCTGAGTTAAGTTTCCATATTAGCGGACTTTCAAAGGCCATTTGCCCTGCACTTCGCTGCGCCTTTATTAAGACTCCAAGAAGCGAAGTCAGAAAAGTGAGTGCCTGCATTCGCTCTTCTATCTGGCTGGCTTCGCCCTTCACTTTCGACATTGCTAAATACCTTATCGATTCAGGTGATGCATTTAAATTAGTCGACACGCAAAAAGCAATTGCAAAAAAACGCCAAGCCTTCGCCAAAATAGCCTTTTCCTTTTTAACACATTACAGTCACAATACCAGTTACCATATGTGGATAGCCTTACCGGCTCATTGGCGCAGTGAAACATTATTAATGGAAACCAAAGACCGGCATTTATTGGTGAGCAGCGGCAGTTTTTTTACTCATGCAACTCAGCAGGCCTCTGTGAGCACTCAATATATTCGGTTATCGCTTATGGCCATTAGCAACGAAAATCATTTTCAGCAAGGGATCTTACAACTCGCGGCCTTAATTAAAGAGGATCCCAAACATGCGTTTTTACCACTAACTTAAACAGACTAAAGAATAACTTAACTTTAAAATCAAACGCTTAAATAAAGAGAACACCATGGCAAAAAAGTTTTATGTGGTTTGGGCTGGTAGGAAGACTGGCATTTTTACTCAGTGGGATGAGACTAAAAAACAGGTTGACCATTTTGCAGGTGCAAAATATAAGTCCTTTAAAACAGAAGCCGAGGCCAAAGCCGCCTTTGCTCAAGGAAGCAATCAAAGCTCAAGCAATAAAAAAACCACCACGACGCCAAAAGCAAAGGCCACACCAGCCTCTCTCCAAGACAACCATCAACAGATCGATGTCATTCTTTATACCGATGGTGGCTGTGAGCCCAATCCAGGAAAAGCAGGCTCCGGCGTTGCCATGTATCACAAAACCGCATTAACGGCACTTTATTACGGTTTATATGATGCTAATGGCACCAATAATTCAGCTGAGCTCAATGCGCTCTATCAGGCACTGCTTCTGGCAAAAGAGGCCATAGACGCTAAGCAATCGGTGCAAATACTCAGTGACTCACAATACTCGATTAATTGCATCACCCAATGGGCAACGGGCTGGAAAGCAAAAGGATGGAAACGACAAAAAGCGGGCGACATTAAAAATCTTGAGATCATTAAACAGGCTTATGCACTCTATGAGAGCCTAAAAGCGGATCTGTCGATTCAACACGTCGCCGCTCATATTGGCATCGAAGGTAATGAATTAGCCGACCGCATGTCGATTTATGCCATCGAGCAGAAAAACCCTCAGTTTTGCAGATATGACAAAACCTTGGATATTCCGTACTTGCTGAGTTTGCGCACAGGGTAGGAATGAACGTGAGTACCCACTCACACTGGGCTTAGAATATTAAGCTGCGCTTAATGGAAGATCGTGGACTCCCATCCACACTGGGGAGATCGTCAAGTTCCACTTAACAATGGCCAGAGGGGAACCACAGCAATCCCCTCTTGGATCACCTTGCTGCCCCAAACGAAGTAAAACGCTTTCATTCTCGATAAACAAAAATAGCTATCGCCTCATATTCATCATCCCTGATTCAACTAAGGCTATTTCGACTTCCTGTCTCAATCACACTATTTTTTATCGAATAATCTAAGCTACTTCGATGGGGGAGTAAAAAAGCACAAGCAAAGCAGCGCATTTGTTGATATTGATTCAGATTATTAAATATTCTCCTTTTATGGGTATTTATCGCCTCCAGCGGGGAATTTTCGGGACGCTGTTAACCTGTCTGACCTGCATGGATAGCAAGAAATGCCTTAAATTGTTGGGAACAATTTTGGCCATGGGCACTCTGCGACTTCAAATGACATCCTTGTCTAACTGCCAGCCAAATATCCCCTATTTGTCCCTCATAGAAGCCATATTTATGACTTCCACCTTGAAGTCGAAGCCCTCAAATTCACTTGCACTAGTTGATAAAAATAATGAGGCTTAAAACAGCATTAGTGCAATATGATCCAAATAAAGTAAAACTAAAGCAGGGTCAAACCACACGATAGTGTTTAAACCCTGTTTAAATCGTCCTATGTGCCACGAACGAGGGCAAGGGAATATATAGAGCTTATTTTTACTTTCAAAGGCGCTAGAATGAGTCTTATAAAAATGTAATTTTTCACATTAAAGATGTCAAAACTAAAATCTATGGTTAATACTAACACTAAACATTATGAGCTATAGTCGTTTCTGGTGTATGAGGATAAAGCATTGCGATGTAACCTGTTAATTGATCTTGGCCGATCAACAATTAACAAAAGGAACATCGCAATGACTAAAAATGA
>NZ_JAKIKS010000062.1 GCF_023284005.1 Shewanella surugensis | reverse complement strand
AACCTTATTTCCACTACGAGGCGTTTGAGCTTTTTTCGCTCAGCCTTATCCGCTGGGGAGTCTGAGGATGGTGATTTAGATGAATTGCAAGAACTGAGTGTAAGCCTGTCTACATATTCACGTAGCTTTTGCCAAAGCTCACGGATAAACAGGTTGGCTTCGCTGATATTATCAATCGAAGGGGGCTCTTGCTCGAATTGTTTTTTCTTTTTCATGTCAGCATGATGACACCAAAAAACGATCGTTCAAGTGGTCATTGTGATCTTAATAAGATCGCGGTATTTATTGTCAATAGGGGCTGGTGAACGGTTACGGTTCCGACATCGGTTTTACTAATAATATTACCCAGCTCATCGTAACGAACCGCATAGCGCTGCGTCCCACCTCCGTTACTTAAGGTAATATCCGTTAGTCGATGTAGACATCATAAGCAAAGCTTTCATCGATGCCGTTTAAGTTATCGTAGCGGTACTCTAAGTCCCCAAATTTATCCAAATGATAGCTTAAATTTTGCACCCCACCTGACTGACCCGTTTTTATCTCGGCGCACTGGCTGTCTATATTTTCTTTATCTTGCTTTTTGCAAGAAAAAACATCTCGGCTATAATTTTCAAATAAGAGCTGTTTACGGCAACTAAATATTGGAGAAGGAACTATGTCGTATCATATACAAGGTAGTCTACTTGAGGTTTGTACCTGTAAAGTTCTATGCCCATGTTGGGTGGGAGAAGATCCCGACTTTGTCGATTGTAAGTCCGCCATGGCTTGGAATTTTGAACAAGGAAACATAGATGGAGTAGATGTAAAAGGGCTTACAATTGGCTTAGCTGTTTTTATCCCTGGTAATGTGCTTGATGGTAACTGGCGGGTCACTATGTTTATTGATGAAAATGCAAACGATGAGCAGGCAGCAGCGATTCAAGCCGTTTATTCTGGCACAAAAGGAGGGCCAGTAAAGGATCTTATTCAATTAGTAGGTGACGTAACTTCAGTAGAACGAGTACCTATCATCTTTAACGCTAAAGAGGGTAAGGGTACATTAAAGATTGGGGACGTCGCTTATGCTGAACTCGAGGCATATCGCAGTGCCACGGGAGAGATCACCACACTTACTAATACCATTTTCTCTACGGTACCTGGAGCACCGGCTTATGTGGGCAAGGCAAGTAAATTTGTAATCAAGAGCGAACCGCTCAATATTGACCTTGATATTGAAGGTTTTAACGCTATTCAAAGTGACTTTTTATTCGAGCACTTAAGTGAATAACTCTAGCAAAATAGATACACCCAACGGAATCAATATTCGCCCATCAAGCAACCTTATAAAAGTAGTGTTAGCTAGTATTGTTATATTAGCCTGGATTGTATTGTGGTGGCTGGAACAGTCGCAGTACGGTTCGATGTTTCACCGTCACCCTGAAGAAGGTGGACATGCCCACCATGCACATGTGTCGGCATGGTTTTCTTCCATTACCTTCTTGATCGGGTGGCTTTTGATGACCATAGCCATGATGCTACCGACAACGGTTCCCTTGATAAACCTGTTTTGTCGTATGGTTTCACCTCGGATAGAAGCACGTTTCTTAGTTGTTTTACTATTAGCTGGTTACCTTTTGTCATGGTTAGCCTTTGGTTTCGCAGCGTTAGGACTCATATGGACCATTGAACAAATTTTGGCTAATAACTCATTGCAACAAGTTTGGGCCTGGAGTGCTGGACTTTTTTTATTGGCGGGGGCTTTTCAATTCTCTAAGTTAAAATACGCTTGCCTAGAAATGTGTAGAACTCCTCTCGGGTTCATATTTAGTCACTGGCACGGAAAGAGAGAGCTGTTCGAGGCTTTTAACATAGGCTGGCAACATGGTATATTTTGTGTTGGTTGTTGTTGGGCATTGATGTTGCTCATGTTTGCTGTCAGCACGGCAAGCCTTGGTTGGATGCTGTTATTGGCTTTTGTAATGGCAATCGAAAAGAATGCCCCCTGGGGGGGGAAACTTAGTCGCCCCCTTGGATTAGTTTTAATAATCATAGCTATAGGGATTGTGTCATTCAACTTTTCAAGTTGGTAATTAGTAATCCGTTAACGCCCTTTGGGGAATAGAGTCATTTTTCTATAGTGTATAAAGTAGGTAAGAAAGTCACGATTAATATCTGGAGTAGACAGTAAGTGTAATAGTTAATGTCAAAAAACTAGAAACTCATATCTATATAAAATATAATAATTTTTATGAGCTATTTGATGTCAATTGACTAACCAACGACTTTCCTAATAATACTACCATAATTCCTCCTAGAATCATCAATGATGATAATACGAGTCGTAATGAAATCATTTCATTTGTAAATAGCACACCACCAATGGCCGCTATTACAGGTACAAGTAATTGAACAACTGCCGCTTGTGTCGTCGAAAGCCCCCTGAGAGCAATGTACCAAACCGTATATCCAAGACCAGAGGCTATGCCTCCAGACAAGACTGCCAGCAAAACACCTACATGAGACAAATTAGCCTGCTGAATTGTCACTGCTAATAAAATCATAATAAAAGGTAGTGTGCGGAGGAAATTGTATGTAGTATCACTTAAAGGGTGTTGTGAGCCTCGGCCTAAAATTGTATACGTCCCCCATGCAATACCAGCTACAGTCATTAGTATAAACCCCATTAAAGAGGGGGTTGTTAAACTCGGTAGAACCAAGTATATAAACCCAATAAACGCGGTAAAGATACCTATCCATTCAGAGTAATGAAGTTTGTGTCCTGATATCATGTTGGTAAGAATCATTGTGATCTGGACCGCCCCAAACAGAATCAAAGCACCTGTACCTGCTTCTAAAGAAATATAAGAAAATGAGAATGTTATCGCGTAGAGGAATAGCATAGCGGATGCTTTCCAACTCCCTTTTGACGGCGACAAACTATCGTTTTTTTTTATTTTCAAAAGCACTACTAAAACGATGATGCCAGATAACAACCGAATAATCGTAAAACTTGCAGCATCAATAGCATTTGTCCCCAGCGCCATCCGACAAAGGATTGAGTTAGCAGCGAATAAGAACAATGCAAGACTAGTACAAAAGGGGAGTTTTAGTATTAATCTGTTCACAGCACTGAACTCCTAATTAATTTTCTGAAAAAAATATCATTATTTTTTAAACTAAATGGCGAATTCAACTCGCAAGTGCAACACTCGCTTATGCCACCTGACGTAGCTTTTTAAATACTACTTTAGGCTGATTATAACTAAGACACTTTCTTGACCTTAAGCTCTTTACCTCTTGATTTTTCTGAACTTATCCCTCCTTAACTTGACTTAAATCCATTCCTTTGGGAAATACTGCCTCAGTAGCCCATTAAAGTTTTCATTTAATCCACGCTCATAAGATGAGTGCAGATGAGCAAAGTATGCATCTGCTTCTAGTGCTCTTGCGACTGCTGCATGCTTACTATCAACGCGTTTCACTAAATAAAAGTGACTGTTACGCTCAGCTAATGTGACAAAGAGGCCTGAGCCTTATTTTCCTATCACAGTATCGGCTTCCCAGTCTCCTAACCGCTCTCGCGTGTCTACTATTTCTGGGCGTTCATCAATCGATACCGCATTTAAAATAGGGCTACGGCGTTTTTTATGCTTTCCTTTACGATATCGCTTATGCCCTTATCCAAGGTGCTTATAAAGCTCCCCACCGTTGGCTTTATCTTGAGCAACATACCGATAAATCCACTCATGTAAGACAGGTAGATGTATCAGCTTGCCAATATTGCTAATTTGTTCAGGACTCCATTGCTGCTCAAGCATCAACCCTGTAAACATCACAGCTTCTTGTCTTACGGTGTATTTCGTTGCTGATTCTGCCTGCCGCGATTTGTTGAACTTGCTCAGGGTGATAACCTTTTTCCGTACTATTTCTGATTAACCCCGCCCAATAGTTGCTGGGTGGACACGTAATGCTCGTGCGATGGCAGCTTTGGAATATCCTTGTGTAAGCAATGCTGAAATTTGATATCTTTTATCTTCGGTCAACTGTTGGTAGCTCATGGTAATACTGCTTTGATTTTGGCGATGAAAAGCATACCACTACCAGCAGTTGGCTTCTCTTCTCTTCTCCTCACCTAATTATCCATGAGTGTCGCACTTAATTATATGAATTTAGGGTTAAGCCTGTAATGTATATTGTTCTAAAATAAATCTTTTTAACTGCTCAAACAATAATTTATGCCCTAAAGCATTACAATGTAACCCGTCAGAGTGCAATACCTCCTCTAAAGGAACAGTTTCCCACAATTGAAAGAAATCCAACAACATCGCCCCTTTCTTTGCACAAACGTCCCGTAACCCTTGGCTATAATACTCTGCATCAGAGGATAAATAATAACTATTTGATTGAAGGTAAGGCATTGTTTTGCTCTCTATGAATGGAACACCCGTTAACATTAAAACGGGTGATAAAGATTGTGCCTCATCAATCAACTTTTCCATTGAACTCATGAAAACCTCAAGAGAGACGACATTTTTTGCATCCATACTTCCCTCACGACGAATATCATTAAACCCTGGGTATAGAATGATCAACTCAGGCCGCCTTGGTGCCGACTCAACTGCGACTCGCTGAATTAAGCGATCCGTCCCCTCTCCAAAAATACCCAATGAATAAACGAAGAACCTAGTATTTAAACTTTCATACCATAAACGTAACCGATGAATAAAACCGCCCCATTCGTCATCACCTCGACCGTAAATAGAGCTCGATCCTAGTGCCACTATCCTTTTTGGTAACAAATTCCGCCCCTTTTTTAAACTCTATTCAGTACACGGTCGATTCCTAGCAGCGTCAACACTCATTCTTTACTACTCGATTCGGCTTGCATATTATAAATAGCCCAATAGCGATACATAAAGCTGTCTAACGCCGTTTTGTCTGGATAATCAAATTCATATTTATTATGAAAAAATAACGTTAAACTTGTTCGCGCATCGGTCAACCAAACGGTATAGCCATCGACATCCGATTCGACACATAACCCTTCATAATGATAAACGCCCTCCTTTTTAACGCCATATTGAGTAATTTTATTCACTACGGCTAAGGCTTGATGTACATCAATTTCATTTTTCATAGCGACTCCTTATCAATGCATGAGGGATATAGAGGTGAGAATGTCTATAAGGTTTATCTCAGTTTGCGCTTCACCTCTGCGACAAAGCAAGCAATAATACTATTTCAATCTCTTTTTACCCCTTAAGCAGTATACTCAGCATATTCCCGCAATCATTTTCACCGCAAGGCTGACTTATGCAATCTATTATCGAAATCAGCTGGGCTGAACTCGCGTTTTTCAGCCTTATTCTGCTGCTTCCTATAGGGATCAATTACTATCTTAAGCTGGCGTTGGCGAAAGAGATTGTCATCTCGTCCGCAAGAATGACATTACAACTCATTCTCGTCGGGATATACCTGCAGTATTTATTTACACTCAACAGCTTGTGGATTAATTTTCTGTGGTTAGCTTTAATGGCTCTCATTGGCACAAGCTCCATTATAGGTAAAAGCCATTTACCTAAAAAACCGTTATTCTTGCCAGTATTAACAGGCTTGATGGTTGGTCTCATACCGCTATTATTTATCATCCTCGCAGGCTTACTCTCACCCCAACCTGTATACAGCGCCCAATATTTAATCCCACTGGCCGGTATGCTGTTAGGCAATAGTTTAAGTGGCAATATTGTCGCACTTCAGCGACTTTTTAGCTCATTTAACGATAGAAAAATGGAGTATGAAGGTATGCTCGCGTTAGGCGCGACTCCCAAACAAGCCGCCTTTCCTTTTATACAAGCCGCCATACAGCAATCCATGGCTCCCATACTGGCATCAATGAGTACCACAGGATTGGTCACCCTACCTGGTATGATGACAGGACAAATATTAGCGGGAGCCGATCCTATTATCGCCATTAAGTATCAATTGGTTATTTTGATGGCTATTTTTGTGATGATCATCATTTCAGTCACCACAGCCCTGTTATTGACAACACGCCGACTCATTAATACCAGTGGCCTTATTCTTGTGTCACCAAGCAAGTCTTAGCGCGTTGTCAATTTATTCACCCAGCATTTCATGATAAATCGCTCTCACATTGTGCACACTAGGCTCCACTCTCTCATAAGGTAATATACTCGGCAGTCTTTGTAAGGTTAAACGATGATTCTCATCCCTCAAATAACAATAGGCTTGAGTTAAATAATCAGCTTGGTTCACACAAATTAAATCCAAATCAGCTAATGCACTGAAAATACGAATATTATCAGACCAACTCGCTAATTCTTTATACTCATGAGCGTGAGCTAGCACTAAATATTGGGCAATAAATTCAATATCGACCATCCCCCCACAACTTTGCTTTAAGTCAAAATATTGCGGGGTGACTTTCAGTAAATGATCGCACATTTTTTTTCGCATCACCTTGACATCCGTGGCTAACTGCACAGGCTCTCTTTTTAACCTCACCACATCACTGCGTAACTCGCTAAAACGGCTAGACAACTCATTATCACCAAATAAACAACGAGCCCTAACTAATGCTTGATGCTCCCATGTATGCGCTTCCTCTTTTTGATATTGACCAAAACTTTCTATTTCACTAACCAATAATCCTGAAGCACCAGAGGGCCTTAATCGCATATCGACTTCATATAATTCTCCCGATAAGGTACGGGTAGAAAATAAGTGCAAAATCCGTTGGGCAAGTTTGAGGTAAAAACGACCAACATCGATGGGCTTACCGCCATTGGTTTGAGCCTGTCCCTGACTGTTATGTAAAAAAACCAAGTCTAAATCGGAACCATAGCCAAGCTCCACGCCCCCCGCTTTACCATAACCCACAATCGCAAACCCCATCTCATTGTGAGCTAAATTGGGCGGCACGCCATGACGGGCTTTAATTTCTGCCCAAGCTTGGATCACCACTTGCTCTGTTATCGCTTCCGCTAATAAGGTCAAATGATCGCTCACTACCATCACAGGTAAAATCCCCGTCACATCTGCGGCAGCGACTTTCAATTGCTGGGTTAACTTAAACTGCCTGAGTGCTTCCATTTGTTGCTCTAAATCATCTTCAGGCACCCTAAGTAAATATTGGCGCAATTCACTGGCATAATCACTTAAGGACGTTATGTGGTATAGCTGGGTAGGATCAATAAGCTCATCAAGTAACATAGGGAAGTTAGCTAATTGCTCGGCAATCCAAGGACTGGCACAACATAATCTCACCAGCTGCTGACGTGCCCCTGGGTTTTCATACAATAATTCTAAATAAGTCGTACGGGTTAAAATTTGATTCAACACTTTAGATACCGCTTCAAGTGCTGTAGAGGGGATTGTTTGTATGAAAAACTCTACAAATAATCTAGGCATTAACTTATCAAGCGTTTCACGCCCACGACTGCCTATAGTCCGATTCGCAATAGCTTGGCGCCACTCTTGTAAAATAGGCCAGAAATCAGCATTATCAATATGTTGTTCATCGAGTAATACTTGCGCATGATCTTGCGTATAAGTATGCCAGAGTTGCTGGGTCCAACTCTGATCCATCTCGTCTTGCCCCTTGCCCCCCACAGTGTCAATAAAATGGGCATGCACTTTTTTCATTGCCACATCTATCTGCATTTTTAATTTGTCAGGCGTACTAATACCCATACCATAACAAAGACGTTGCCAATTAAGCTCATCATCCGGTAAAGTTTGGGTTTGTTCATCATTAATGGCTTGTAATAAATTTTCGACTCGACGTAATAACACATAGTTTTTTTTCAGCTCATCGACGGCTAAATATTCCAATACTCCGAGTTGATATAAATTATCAATGGCTGAAAATAAACTTTGCTGCCTTAATGTCGGCTCACGGCCTCCTCGGATTAACTGAAAGCTTTGCACCACGAACTCAACTTCTCGGATCCCTCCTGCACCTAGTTTAATATTATTTTTCAGTGAACGTCGGCGAACCTCTTGAGTAATTAATTGCTTCATTCGTCGCAGGGCATCGATAGCCGAAAAATCAATATAACGTCGATAAACGAAAGGTCTTAACATGCTTTGTAAGGTTAGAGTATGCTCATCTTCAGGGCCTAATGGCCTTGCCTTTACCATGGCATAACGTTCCCAATCTCGACCTTGCTCTTGGTAATAATCCTCAAGGCCCGAAAAACTCACCACCAACGGACCACTTTCACCGTATGGCCGCAAACGTAAATCCACTCGATAAACAAAGCCATCACAGGTCACTTGGTGCAAAGCTTGAATTAAGCGCTGACCTAAACGAATAAAAAATTCTTGATTTTCAAGTGATCGACGCCCGCCCTTTGTCTCACCATGTTCAGGAAAAGTAAAAATTAAATCAATATCGGAGGAGAAGTTAAGCTCTTTCCCGCCCAATTTCCCCATCCCTAAAATTAATAAGGATTGGGGCTTCCCCTCTTCATCACATGGCGTACCATATTGCAAACACATTTTTTGATATAACCAATTTCTACCCGCAATAACCAGTACTTCAGCAAGCACTGACAAATCAACTAGAGAGGCTTCCAGTTCACAATAACCTAAGAAATCACGCCAAGCGATGCAGACCATTTGTCTATTTCGGTATGCCCTTAAAATGCTTTTAAAGCTTTCCTCATCCTCCACATTAATGAGTAATGCCTGCAGCTCATTGGCAAATTGATTTCTATCTAATGCACTCAGCCCACCATTAAATAAGTCAGATAACCAATCAGGATGACGGCAAATTTGCTCCGCGATGAAATCACTCAACCCCATGATACGACGTAACTCTTCTTGCTGAATATCATCTAATGTTAAAATAGCATTTGGGCAAAACGTGGAAAATCGCTGCCAAGCAGTCTCAGCAGTTTGTAAAAGAAGTTGAGAGAACAACTTGTTACCTTGTTCAAGCGTGGTCATAATACCCCTAGTGATCTTGACTATCGACATAATATGTCGTCGATGGTATAACTGTGCCTAAATCCAACTAATTGTGATGTACAACTTGTCTACCTTTATTAGGTAGAGCAACCGCATCACTTTCTTAACAGGTTGATTTTATGCTGCCATAGTTAAAGAGAATAAACCAAAATAACTGGCCAGTTAATGAACAGATCTTATTCTTTGTTCGCAGTGATTTTAGGCCTACTATAATTTACTTCTGGTATTTTTATCAAAATACCCATAATCATTAATTTGGAGAAAGCATGGCAAGAATGCTGCTAGGTGTTCTCACCGTCATACTTGCGTTATCGCTAACAGGATGTGGTGATGATAGACCGGAAAAAATAACCCAATTTCAAACATTGGCCCAACAACGTTTAAATACCCTCGCCAGCATGCTCAATGATGGTCAAATAAGAAATGCCACCTTACTGACTCAATATAGCAATATTTTGGCGAAACAAAAACCGGATCTAGCCCCATTATTAACCCAACTTGCAACCGATGCCACCCCAAATGGCCCCATATATAAGTCATTGGATCGACGTTTAGTCGAGTCAAAAAACGCGGCTAACTTTGTTGATTTAGATCAGCAACTATCTGAAGTTAAAAATATTTACCAAGCAGGCGATCCTAGTTTATACAATGATATGCTATCCGATCCGGTCAATGTCGTTGCCGATATGTCTAACGGTGAACTGGGACGGGTCAATGCCATCAGCCGTGAAGCATCGCAATTAGCCAATAGCGCTGACAGCAGTGACGGCAATCAACTCGTCGGTAACCCGTCTTATGGAAACTGGCAAACTGGTTCAAATGGGATGTCTATTTGGGCATGGTATGGCATGTATTCGATGTTTTCCAACCTCACACGAGGACCCGTTTATTACGATCGTTGGTCTAATGGACGTAACTACAGCTATTACAATGATGTCGGCCGCTCCCGTTATACTTCACCAAAGCAAGCGAGTGCGCAAAATAGTACTTATGAGCGCACCAAGAAACAATTCAACTCTCAAGGGCGAAAATTTGATAGCCCTTACGCAAAAAGCCGTACAGGGGGAGCAAGCTTGTCTCGACAAAGTACCAGCAGCCCAAAAGCCAGCTCTGTGGGTAACAAGAGTAGCTACTCAAAAACCAAAAGCAGTAGTAAGTATAATTCAACTTATTCAAAAGACAGTAGCTTCCGTAACTCCAGTAGCCGCACCACCCGTAGTGTTCGTCGGGGCAAATAATTTAAGGAACTGATATGACATTTTTTCAAGACTACGGCTTAACACCGGAACTCGCCGTTATTTTAGCCATTGATTTAACCATTGCCGTCATCCTACTGACCTTAATGCGTTATTTACAGGGCTGGAGTATTAATGTAAATAGCCACCATGAGCTGGCTGAAAAAGATAACTTTGCCTTTGGCATAAGCACGGCTGGCGGCGTGGCCGCCTTAGGTATTGTCCTAACTGGCGCGATAACCGGTGAAGCGGCTAGCTCGTATCTGATTGAAGCGATTGGCATGACCGCATACGGTGTATTTGGTTTAGTACTGATCAAACTTGGTCGTTTATTACACGATAAGATCGCCTTAAATGAAATCAATAAAAGCGAACTTATCATTAAAGGCAATGTCGCTGTGTCTATTGTAGATGCCAGCGCGGTCATCGCCACCGCAATTATTATCCGCTCAGTGCTCATGTGGGCTGAAGATTTAACGCTTGATACCTTCATCGCCATTTTTAGTGCCTTTATTGTTTCTCAGTTAATGCTGGTTCTATTGACTCGCTGGCGTGAATATCGCTACGCTAAGCGCAATCAAAATGCCTCAATGCAAACAGCCCTTGAACAAGGAGAAATCGCCATTGCAATCCGTCATGCAGGTTATCTGCTCGCAATGGCATTCAGCTTCAGCGCCGCAAGCCATTTTATCGATTATGATCCTCAAGCCTATTTTAACAATCTGATGGGCTGGCTTATTTTCTCTATTATCATGCTCGTCGCACTTTCGCTCTTGTTGGCACTGGTAAAGAAATTGGTACTCGCACAAATTAACATCACCGATGAAGTGGAAAAACAAAAAAACATTGGTGTTGCTGCCGTTGAAATGGCTATCAGTGTTGCCATTGCCTTAATTTTAATGGCATTAATGGCGTAACCGCTAATCATTGAGGCAGTGTTTCACTGCCTCAATGATTAGATTACTTGTATTATTTCAAAATACACGAGTTAATCACCTTCCTTGACGATAATTGGACAAATTGATGTACGCCAATGTAAACACCCCACAGGTAAAAAACCGCAAATTAGCTTGGTTTGATGATGTGTTGTTGCTGGGCATTATGGCCATCCTTGCCGCTTGTGGCTTAATCTATGAATACTTGTTGTCTCATTATGCGGGTCGAATTCTTGGTGCATTAGAAGCCGCTATCTATACCATGATAGGCTTAATGATCGTCTCGATGGGCATTGGTGCATTTGCTGCCCGTAAAATTCGCTGCGCCTTTACAGGCTTTGCCGTTTTAGAGCTGATTGTGGCCTTATGCGGTGCGTTAGCCATCCTCATCACGGCTTCTATTATCGGCTTTAGCCAGCAATTACCCCTCATTATTGCCAACACCTTAGGTTTACCCGCCGATCAATTACCCAGCGGGGGTTTTATTGGTTCCTTTCAGAACCTGAGCCAGTATTTACCTTACGTATGGGGTGTATTGCTTGGATTAATGATCGGCATGGAAATCCCCCTCATTGCACGCGTACGTCAAGCGCTTTGCGAAGAACACTTGTTGCATAATGCGGGTACCATTTATGGCGCTGATTACATAGGTGCGGGAATAGGCGCTGCTATTTGGGTTGGATTCATGTTAACCATTGACATTCAACTCGCCGCAGCACTGACAGCCAGTTTTAATTTATTTGCTGGGTTTATGTTTATTGCCCGCTTTTGGGATAAAATCCGCCATGTTAAGTTATTACTTGTGGGCCACATTTTAGCCAGTGGATTACTGGTTATTTTGGCTTTACATGGACCCCATTGGGAACAAGATTTTAATAATCTGCTGTATAAAGATAAAGTAGTTTACAGTAAAGCCACCCGCTTTCAACAACTCACCTTTACCGAGCGCCTGCGAGCCGCTTCCCTTCCCCCCGTCTATTCCATGTACATTAATGGCAGATTGCAATTTTCCAGTAGTGACGAGCATATTTATCATGCTTTTTTAGTTCACCCTACACTGGCTGCCAGCGCACGCCATGATAATATTCTGATTATTGGCGGTGGAGATGGATTAGGACTAAAACAGGTGCTTAAATGGCAACCGAAAAACGTCACTCTCATTGATCTTGATGAAGGATTAATTGACATTTTTAAAGATCCTGCCCCCAATATACCTCCACAGCTTCAACAGGCATTGTTAACGTTAAACGGCAACGCTTTAAATGATCCTAGTGTCAATCTTGTTTTTGATGATGCCTATAATGCCGTCGATAAATTACTGGCTAAAGGAAACATGTTCGATGCCATTATTGTGGATCTGCCCGATCCTAGCCATCCCGATTTAAATAAACTGTATTCCGATGTTTTCTATCGTAAGCTCAAAGAATTGTTGAGCCGAGACGGTGCAATTACTGTGCAATCAACCTCTCCCTATCATGCAGCTAATGCGTTTATTTCTGTCGGTAACACGTTAGAAAGTGCGGGGTTCACCGTTAAGCAATACCACCACAATGTCCCAAGTTTTGGCGAATGGGGCTGGAGTATCGGTACCTTAATGGGGAGTGACGCCAAGCAACGCTTACAAAAAATGACACAGCTGCCAGTAAACGATCCTTGGCTCACCCCTGCACTTATCCACGGGGCCTTTGCTTTTCCAGCACAATTCTATAAAGATAAGACCCAGATAAAAGTCAATGTTTTAGGCTCGATGCAATTGTATCAATACCATCAAAAAGCCTGGTTAAATGACCAAGGATAATAGCCTTTAGTAGTGAAGGTTATAAAAACGGTGGGTTAAGTAGGTTTAGGTATATTAACAATGAGATAGTGCTTGACATATTATGTCAAAGTGCTAATCTTTAATTAAGACATAATATGTCATAAGGACAAACATGAATATACACAATATCGCGGGTCACCTCAATGATCTTGGTGATCGCAGTCAAACGGGTCTTCAATTCGATTGTTACCCGATTGATGGCGAAATCGATGTGTTGCAAGTCAACATCGTCAACCGTGAAGAGTTACCCATATTTGTATCGGTTACGGATAACCAAATTCTCTGCATTAGTTATTTATGGGGAGAAGACGAAGTTAAGCCTGACACACGCTTAAGCATGCTTGAAACCATGTTAGAACTGAATATTCCGATGCCACTGTCATCGTTTGCCAAAGTCGATGATAAATACGTCGTTTATGGTGCCTTATCAGTACAATCTAGCATGTTAGAAGTAGAACAAGAGTTATCGGTGTTATCTGATAACTGCCTAGAAGTCATCGACGAATTGGTCGACTATTTGAAATAAAGGAGCCTATTATGGGCATTTTAAATAAAATTCTTACCGCATTTCGTGGCGGTGCCTCTGAAGTCGGACAAAGTATCGTAGATGCAAACTCGACCCGTATTTTTGAACAAGAGATACGTGATGCAGAAAAGCACTTAACCAAAGCTAAACGTGATCTTACGGAAGTCATGGCCAAAGAGATGCAAGCCAGTCGTGAAGTCGATCGCTTAAAGCGTTCAGTGGCTGAACATGAAGGTTATGTTGCCCAAGCACTGGAAAAAGAAAACGAAAGTTTAGCATTAGAAATCGCTGAAAAAATTGCATTGCTTGAACAAGAGTTAGCCGATCAACAATCGGCCAATGAAAGCTTTACGGCTCACGCTACTCGCTTAAAAGAGCTTGTTCGTAAAACTGAGCGTCAACTCACTGATTATCAGCGCCAGTTAACGATGGTCAAAACGACTGAAAGTGTGCAAAAAGCAACTGCAACGATTACGGACTCTTTCGCGGGTAGTAATTCTAAACTGTTAAATGCTAAAGATTCTTTAGAACGTATCAAAGCACGTCAGCAAACTTTCGATGATCGTCTTCAAGCAGCTGAAACTTTAGCCGAAGATAATAACGATAAAGCATTAGCTGATAAATTAGCAGAAGCGGGCATTGGTGAGCAAAAATCAAATGCTAATGCAGTATTAGATCGCATCAAAGCGCGTAAAGGCTAAAGGAGATAGACGTGGGATTTCTAAGCGGCCTCTTTGGCAAAAAAGAAGCACCTAAACGTCAGCTCGATCATCCTAACAAGCTTAACAAGGGAGATATGATCTCCCTTGATGATAGCTTTGCCTTGCCTGCGCTTCTACGCGGGCAACAACTGAGGGTCGAGACTATCAATACTTACGAGTATAAGCGTAAACAGTTCGCTGAATGGGTACTCAAAGGGCACAGTAATGAAACCATCTTTCTTTCCTTAGATGAAGATGATGAAACCTACCTTTCTTTATCGGTAAAGGTGACTCGCGATCAAGTCGAACAGCTATTTGATCTTGATGAATTTGCCAACATTTTTGAAGAACCCGGTAAAGCTGAGCTTTCCACCTTAGCCCCCAATAATGAATTAGCGAACCAGCTTGATAGTTGGTATGCTGATGCTTATCATCAAGTTTCTTTTTCTGATTTAGGTTATTTTCATAAGCAAGATTACCGTGGTCAAAAACCACCACAAGATGAAGAAGGCGAACGAGGTGAGGCGTTTGAATCTTATCAACTACTCAGTAGTGATGAAACCAAGGCCATTGATATCGAAGTCTACGAAGGGGGTGTTACCGACGTCATGCTAACACTTTACCGACCTCTATCTGATATTCGAGATTACTGGCCTGCAACGCTATAATCCCACTCATCGAAGCCTAGTCAATATTGTTGAGACTAGGCTGATAGGTCCCTTGAAACCAAAAAAATGGTAACGCCATGAGTAAAAGTTCATTGCCGCCGCACTGGCAACAAAACCAAAAAGCAGCAAAAGCAACTCAAGTGGCTTTCGATCTCGATGAAAAATTTCAATATTCTATTCGCAAAGCGGCACTCGACGCAGGTGTGAGTCCATCCGATCAAATTAGAGATATCTTAGGCTTAACTGTCACTAAACGCCCAAAACGCCCCAGACTAACAGTATCGTTAAGTAATGATGATTATGCGCGGCTTGCTGAAAAATACCAGTTGCCTATCGATGCTCAGCTTGAAATAAAAAAACAAGTGCTTAATGATTTAGTCCAATTTGTTGATGAGACCTAATCCACTTTTCGATAAAATGATATTACGCCATTCAAAGGTTTTACATCGTCTAAGCTTGCAGCTTATACCCAAAACGTGACAACCCATTCACATTAGCCCGTGTATTAATTTGAAATGGACGAAGAGACTGGGCGCCGAATACTGCACAAAACAGAAACGTTAACCCCCATGTTATTAGCCATGATGCTACTGTCATTATTATCGGTTATCGTTGTTTTAACCTTGGTATTTGGTAACCTCAATGCTGAGACCCGCTATCTGTTATTTATTCTTGATACCAGTATTTGTATTATTTTCTTAATCAATTTTTTTGCCGGACTCTTTAAATCATCCCATAAAAAAGAATATCTTAAACGTTACTGGTCGCCATGATGACCATATTGACGCTATCTTCCGTTTTTATGCTGATTGTTGAAAATGGGGTTCAAGGTGCCAATATTCTCACGGCAGAGGATGCTATTTGGTGGGCCGTCGTCACTATTTCTACTGTGGGTTACGGTGATTACTATCCTATCACTCCATTGGGTCATGTCATTGGTGCAGTAGTGATTGTCTGTGGAGTCAGTTTTTTTTGTGTCATTTCAGGTTATATGGCATCGATACTCATCGCCCCAGGCGATCATGAACAACTCGAAGCCTATGGCAATGAAATGCGAGCCGATTTTGAAAATTATTGCAATCGTGTTGAAGAGAAACATAATAACCTATTAGCAGAAATCACAGAGCTTAAACAGATACTTACACAGCATAATCAAAACGAAATAAAATCAAAAAAAGAGGAATAGTACCTCTTCATCTAGTATAAAGTAAAACTCGGGATAGCCGTCAGACCATAACACCCCAACTTATTTTTATCACATTGCTTTTAATGCTATTTTAACCAAAATTATCTGCAATAATCCATAATGTGGATTATTGAATAATGCAGATATTTCATCCTTAATATTGGTTTCATTAATACATTCCGATGACGATATGTGGCCAATTTTTAATGCATCAACCTCTTTTATAAAATGCGTAAACATCGCTTTATTGTCGGCAGAAAAACACTGAGCTTGAGAAAATACAATTTGTAGCAATTGTAAGTTCTGCTGAAACTGACAATATAAAGCCCTAGGATCGGACAACGATGGATTAAGCTGCAGATCTTCCCATTGCAACCAGCAATCTAACCCTATTTTTACGCAATCAAATGCTCGCTTACTTTTAATCTCATGATCTCTCTCGTGAGAGAATGCATCCACTTTCTCTTCTAATACCGATAATAATACCTCCGATCCTGCACCTTGTTTCTGAACAATAATCCCCGCTTCTGCCGCTAATAGATAGCCTCTTTTAGCCTTACTCGATTTTCCTAATCTCACAGGTACTTTAGCCGCTAACCGCTTAGCCAGTGTTAATAATTCAGCCGGATCACC
Organism: Shewanella surugensis; assembly: GCF_023284005.1. Classification (GTDB taxonomy): domain Bacteria; phylum Pseudomonadota; class Gammaproteobacteria; order Enterobacterales; family Shewanellaceae; genus Shewanella; species Shewanella surugensis. Next base: position 16,653 of record NZ_JAKIKS010000062.1, on the reverse strand, counting down.
AGAAATTAACTCGAGCTCTAACTCACAAATCGTTTCGCTAAATTCACCCACATAAATCGATCCGAGATCCAATGCGACTTCGATGACAGTATGATTAACGTGAACATGCCAGCATTGACGACTAAAATCTGTACTAAACAAACACTGAAGTGCATCATTAATATGACTGACTTGTGTATTATTTGGCCAAATAGTATTAGGGGAAAGTGTTAAGTCAGGAAAATTTTTCTGAATATCAATATTATATTCAGGCCGACTATGCACCCCCCCCACCACCGTTCCTGCAGTCTTGATCGTTTGCTCTAATCGACCATCTTCCGCCCTAATTCTCAGTCCCATATCCCAACGCCGCAATTGTAAATCTGACGTATCAAAATATTGGTTTTTGAGAAAAACAAGCGGCTTAGATTCAGCCTCATTCAAGTTATCAAACAGATTTATAATGTTTTTTTTATTATTTTCTTGAAATAACAATTTCAGTTCTATTTCGATTGCCATCTGATTTTTTACATCCCCCATCATGAAATTTTCATCAAACTGTCATTAAGCCTTCATGCGTGTAATATTTTTGTAATATAAACGCCGTAGGATGCGATTTACAGTTGTTCACTAACCCGTTAAAATAAAAACTGGCCCATTTATACAAAAACACAGTTTTAATACGTTGGCGCTTGGGTTAACATGCGCCCGCTTTTCCAATAATGGAATAACCAAAATAGGTAAACGGCAATGCCAGTCAACTCTATTTTAGGCGTGTTTGCAAAATCGCCCATAAAGCCTCTACAAGAACATATCGACAAAGTATATGATTGTTCATCCCTACTTGTCCCCTTTTTCGAAGCCACTATATCAGGAGACTGGGATAGTGCCGTTAAGCTGCGTAAAAAAATCAGCCAAGCAGAAAGAGATGCTGACTCACTTAAACGTGAGATCCGCTTGAAACTGCCCGGTGGTTTGTTTATGCCTGTTGAACGCACTGACTTACTGGAGCTACTCACCCAGCAAGATAAAATAGCAAATAAAGCAAAAGATATTTCAGGTCGAATCATTGGGCGAGAGCTCCTTGTACCGGCTGTGATCCAAGCCCCCTTCTTGACCTATCTGGCTCGTTGTCTTGACGCTGTTAGCATGGCCAAAGAAGCCATTAACGAACTCGATGACTTGTTAGAGACAGGCTTTCGTGGTCGTGAAGTGACACTAGTTGAAAAAATGATCAGCAAACTCGATAGCATAGAAGAAGATACGGATAGTTTACAAATCAACATCCGTCGTCAATTATTTGCAATCGAAAACGAGCTAAACCCAATTGATGTGATGTTTCTTTATAAAATCATCGAATGGGTAGGTGAATTAGCCGATCTCGCAGAACGTGTCGGTTCTCGTTTAGAGCTAATGCTAGCTCGCGTCTAACAATAAGATTATTAAGGCAGTGACATGGTTGATGTATTAATCACCAATGGCCCGTGGCTAATCGCCATCGCGGCCACATTTGGGTTTTTAATGGCATGGGGTATTGGCGCAAACGATGTCGCCAACGCAATGGGGACTTCTGTAGGCTCTAAAGCTATTACCATTAAACAAGCGATTATTATCGCAATGATTTTTGAGTTTGCTGGAGCCTATCTCGCCGGTGGGGAAGTGACCAGTACAATACGTAAAGGCATTATTGATTCCGCCTATTTCGTTAATGATCCCCAGTTATTAGTGTATGGTATGATAGCTTCATTACTGGCCGCAGGTATTTGGTTAATATTAGCCTCAGCACTCGGCTGGCCTGTATCAACCACTCACTCTATCATTGGTGCCATCGTTGGCTTTGCCGCCGTGGGTGTGAGTCCTGATGCGGTTGAATGGGGTAAAGTCGGTGGAATCGTCGGGTCGTGGATTATCACCCCCGCCATTTCAGGTTTTATTGCCTTTGCCATCTTCCAAAGCGTACAAAAACTCATCTTCAATACCGATGATCCTTTGCATAATGCCAAGCGTTATGTCCCTTATTATATGGGATTGGCAGCCTTTGTTATGGCATTGGTGACCATCAAAAAAGGTCTAAAGCATTTAGGCTTTGACTTTACCAATGGTCAAGCCTACGCTCTGGCTGTAGGTCTATCTGTATTGGTTATTCTCGGTGGTATGATTGCGATTAAGCGTTTAAAAATGGATGCTAAAGCCGATCGTCAAACCCAATTTGGTAATGTTGAGAAAGTTTTCGCTATCTTGATGATTGTGACCGCTTGTTGTATGGCTTTTGCCCATGGTTCGAACGATGTTGCCAACGCTATTGGTCCATTGGCAGCCGTTGTTGCTGTTGTTAACAGCGGCGGTGAAATTGGCAGTAACTCACCCCTAGTGTGGTGGATTTTACCTTTAGGCGGTGTCGGTATCGTCATGGGCCTTGCTATTTTCGGTAAGCGCGTCATGAAAACCATTGGTACCAATATTACTCACTTAACACCAAGCAGAGGCTTTGCAGCCGAGCTTGCTGCGGCATCAACGGTGGTGATTGCTTCGGGTACTGGCTTACCCATTTCAACCACGCAAACGTTAGTCGGTGCGGTATTAGGTGTCGGTATGGCCCGCGGTATTGCGGCAATCAACCTCGGTGTTGTCCGTAACATTGTAATCTCTTGGGTTATTACCCTGCCTGCTGGCGCTGGACTGTCTATCATTTTCTTCTTTACCATTAAAGGCATTTTTGGTTAAGTCGCGCTCTGAATAGATAACATCATTGAAATATCTTCAATGTCAAAGAAGCCTGCTCTTTAGCAGGCTTCTTGTTTTTAACGCTAACAATGCCAGTATCACTTGCAAACAGCACGCTAAATCCCTAGCATGTCCTCTTATATTAAATTGATGAGAATCCCTAAGTGTTAAGACTCCTGACTTTAGTGGGGTTGATGTTACTCTCCCCAAGCTTACTCGCGGCCAATCAAACTCGCTATATCTCTGATGATGTCTATCTCTATCTGCTGGGTGGACCAGGGACTCAATACCGTATACTCGGCAGTATTGAAGCAGGCCAAAGTGTCACTTTTTTATCTGAAACCCAAGGTGACTATAGTAAGGTTACCGATCAAAAAGGACGAGAAGGCTGGGTTGAGAGCAAACTCTTAACCAAGAATGAAAGCCTACGTTTTAAATACCCTAAGCTGCAAAAAGAATTGGAACAGACAAAAGCTAAGCTAAGCCAAGCATTAGGTTCTAATGACAATAATGTCCAAGACCTGAGTGAAGTAACATCTCAACTCGCTAAAATAAAAGCTATTCTTGAGACCACGACGACTCAAAAAGATAAAGCCATCGCTAAGCTCGATCATATGCAAAAAAATGAACGCTTTGAAATGTGGAAACAAGGAGGCATCATCGCAGGTATTGGCCTTATTTTTGGCATGGTCCTTGTTTACTTACCAAGACCGACTCGTAAAAAGAAAAATAGTTGGTAATCAAAATCTTATTATAACAAGGCAACCCCACCTTCTTCTAAAGCCAATGCTATTTGCATTGGCTTTTTTATTCCCAAAAAAAATAACAACTTTTCCTCTTGTTCCTCACAATATTTTGTCGTTATACTCTCGTTTAAATAATCACATATTGTATACAAAATACAAAATACAAAAACAAGCCCTAATCCAATAAAAGCGCCGCTTTATACTGGCTAATGGGTAAAATGGAAATAATCGCTATGTTTAAAGCCAGCCAGCTTCTCTCCGGTTTCTATAACTCTGCCAATCTTGATCTGTTATTTAATGCCATTAGTGATAATTACATTGTCGATGAAGAAGCCTATTTATCTGAACTTATTACCTTAGTCCCGACTTCAGTTGAAGCTATTAACGCTATTCATGCACGCTCTGAAGCCTTAGTGAAGCAAGTGCGTCAATACGATAAAAAAGGACTCTCTGTCGGCATCGATGCCTTTTTGCAGCAATATAGCTTAGACACCCAAGAGGGCATTATTTTAATGTGTCTCGCAGAAGCACTACTTAGGATCCCTGACAGTGCGACCGCCGACGCCCTTATCCAAGATAAACTGTCAGGTGCCCAATGGGATGAGCATTTACGCCAAAGTGATTCAGTCTTAGTCAATGCATCAACTTGGGGATTAATGCTGACGGGTAAAATCGTCAAGCTTGATAAGAATACCAATGGAAAGCCCAGCCACCTCCTGAATCGCTTAGTGAATCGAATGGGTGAACCAGTGATCCGTCAAGCCATGCTCGCAGCAATGAAAATAATGGGTAAACAGTTTGTATTAGGGCGTAGCATCAAAGAAGCCTTAAAAAACAGTGAAGCCAAACGCAAAATGGGCTATACCCACAGCTATGACATGTTAGGTGAAGCGGCACTCACACAGGCCGATGCACAGCAATATTTTCAAGATTATAGCCAAACCATCGATGCATTGGCATCAAAACGCTATGATGAAAATGATGCACCTAGACCGTCTATTTCCATCAAATTATCGGCATTACATCCACGATATGAAGTCGCTAATGAAGCGCGCGTTTTAACAGAACTTTACGACACCCTTCTGCGGCTGATCATTCAAGCACGAAAAGTAAATATCGGCATCTCTATTGATGCTGAGGAAGGTGATAGACTCGAATTATCGCTAACACTTTTCAAACAGCTCTATCAATCTGAGACCGTAAGAGGTTGGGGGTTACTCGGCCTTGTCGTTCAAGCCTACTCTAAACGCGCCCTTCCCGTTTTGTGTTGGCTGACTCACTTAGCCAAAGAGCAAGGTGATGAAATTCCCCTTAGATTGGTAAAAGGAGCGTACTGGGATAGCGAACTGAAATGGGCGCAAGAAAAAGGCGAAGCGGGCTACCCCTTGTTCACCCGTAAGGCAGGAACGGATGTGTCTTACCTCGCCTGTGCACGTTATTTGTTATCCGATGCGACTAAAGGTGCTATCTACCCGCAATTTGCCAGTCATAATGCGCAAACAGTTGCCAGCATCACCTATATGGCAGGCGATCGCCAACATGAATTCCAACGTCTTCATGGCATGGGCGAAGAGCTGTACGATACTCTTTTAACTGAAAACAAATCCATCAGCGTCCGAATTTACGCGCCTGTGGGTGCCCATAAAGATTTGCTGCCCTATTTAGTTCGCCGCCTATTAGAAAATGGAGCTAATACGTCTTTCGTTCACAAGCTGATTGATCCTAAAACCCCAATCCATTCGCTCATAACACACCCTGTTATTAGCCTGAAAAAACATAAGACATTGGCTAATGAAAGGATTACATTACCCGCGCTTATTTTTGATGATGGACGTCAGAACTCAAAAGGATTAAATCTTAATATTGCTTCTGAAGCCAAGCCTTTCTTAGGTGCTATCAATCAATTTAATCACACTCAGTGGTCAGCCGCGCCTTTAGTGGATGGAAAACGTTTACAGGGGGACTGCATTACCATTACCATTACCAGTCCATTTAACACTCAGTTATCAGTGGGAAAAGTCATATTTTCTGATGACAAGGCCATTGAAAGTGCCCTTGATAGTGCCAGCAAGTCTTTTCATCGCTGGTCAAGAACCCCCGTTGAAGTCCGTGCTAACGCCCTAAACAAATTAGCTCATTTGCTTGAAGAAAACCGCTGTGAACTCATTGCACTATGCACTCGAGAGGCTGGGAAAAGCATTCAGGATGGCATAGATGAAGTGCGTGAAGCCGTCGATTTTTGCCGTTATTACGCACTGCAAGCCACAAAAATGATGGCAAAACCACAGTTATTAAATGGCCCCACAGGTGAACTGAATGAGCTTTTTTTACAAGGGCGAGGTATTTTTATTTGTATCAGTCCTTGGAATTTTCCGTTAGCGATTTTCTTAGGCCAAATTACTGCAGCGCTCGCAGCAGGAAATACTGTTATTGCCAAACCTGCGGAGCAAACCTCTTTAATTGGCTATCGCGCAGTAGAGCTCGCTCACCAAGCAGGTATTCCTGTTGATGTATTACAGTTTTTACCGGGAACTGGTGCCACTGTTGGCGCAGCGATTACAAGTGATGAACGTATCGGCGGCGTCTGCTTCACAGGCTCGACTCAAACAGCGAAACGGATCAATATCACCTTAGCCAACCGCGAAGGCCCGATCATTCCTTTGATCGCTGAAACGGGAGGTCAAAATGCCATGGTAGTAGATTCGACTTCTCAACCAGAACAAGTGATCAATGATGTTATTTCATCAGCCTTTACCAGTGCGGGACAACGTTGCTCTGCATTGCGAGTGTTATATTTGCAAGAAGATATTGCCGAACGTGTCATTGAAGTAATGAAAGGGGCCATGGATGAGCTCAGTATTGGCGATCCTAGCCTGATAAAAACCGATGTTGGCCCCGTTATCGATGCTACAGCCCAAGCCAACCTCAGTGCCCATATTGATCATATCACGCAAACAGGTCAGTTATTAAAATCCATCACGCTCCCTGATGGGACAGAGCATGGACATTTTGTCTCGCCAACAGCTGTTGAAGTCGAATCTATTAAGGTTCTCAGCAAAGAGCATTTCGGCCCTATTTTACATGTGATCCGCTACCCTGCGGCTAAACTAAATCAAATCATCGACGATATCAATAGCACTGGTTTTGGACTGACTCTTGGGATCCACAGTCGTAATGAAAGTCATGCTTTAAACTTGGCTGATCGCGTTAATGTCGGCAACGTCTATATCAATCGTAATCAAATTGGCGCGGTTGTCGGGGTACAGCCTTTCGGGGGACAAGGCCTATCTGGCACGGGACCCAAAGCGGGCGGCCCGCATTATTTGACTCGATTCGTGACCGAAAAAACCCGTACCAATAACATTACCGCAATCGGTGGCAATGCCACCCTATTATCTCTGGGCGATAGTGATGACTGGTTAGAAAAATAATTTGATAAAAAAAACAAACCCACATAAAAGTGGGTTTGTTCGTTATCATTCATCAATCCTGTAAAGCGTAATAAATTATTGCGCCTTCCAACTTAAATCCACAGTCGCAAAACTACTATACGCATGCGCGCCGATATACCAAGTTCCTGCAGCGGGTGAGTTAATCGTACAGGTTTCTTCATTGCCACTTTTAAACGGACGGCAATCATAGTTAGATTGATCCGGTTGCCCTACCTGCCTGACGTATAAATCAGTATCTCCGGATCCTCCAGTCGTCGACACTAACAAGGATTGTGCACCATTAGGCACTGTGATTTCATAATAAAGCCATTCTCCAGTACTCGCTGATAGGTCCAACCAACCACCACTATCCCCACCCCCATTGCCTTCACTGTATGAGCCGAGTAATGTCATACCTGAATAACTCGAGTAACCACGCACCATCACATAGTAATCGCCTGCAGCATCTGGGGTAAAGTTACAACTTTCATCATTGCCACCCACATATGGACGGCAATCATAATCATTGATTGTTGGCCTTGTACCTAATTTCACGTATACATCAGCATCCCCAGTTCCACCCGCGATACTGATCTTCACTGAATTGGCTAACGCAGGTACCGACAAGACATAATTGACTTCACTGTCTTTTGCTCCTGATAAGTTAGTGACGGGCACATCATTTTCTAACGGAATACTGTTATCACTGCCTGCCTCGGTATTAAAACCAAGCTCGATTGCGAAAATTATCGCCAACTTTGCAAAATTAAGCGCATGAGCACCAGTGGCATCTAATTTATCTTCAGTATCATTAATGGTGTGAATATAATTATTGTAATCGTTCATTCTAGACTCAAAAGGCATACTTGCTGGGTAGCCTAAGTTATGCCAAGAGGCATGATCTGAGCAACCATAACCACAGCTATCCGAGCCATAATTAACATTGGGTAGATAAGTATCAAGCAAGCTCATTAAATAAGCATTAAGACCAGAATCTGTATAGTCATCCATAAAAACAATGTCTTCACTACTGCCAATATAACCGGTCATATCCAATTGCATCACGGCTATGACATTATCATTGTCACTTGATGCCTGACTGGCAATTTCACCACTCCCCCGTAACCCAACCTCTTCAGCAGCATACCCCATAAATTTTATGGTACGTTTTGGCTGAATGCCTTGAGTCATAAATACCCGAATAACTTCTGTCAATGTCGCTATCCCTGAAGCATTATCATCAGCCCCTGGTGCCTGCATGTTATTTCCAGAGCCTGAGTTACTAATGGAGTCTAAGTGACCTCCAATAACAATGATATCATCAGGCATTTCACTACCTGTTAAGGTTAACACCACTGAATCTTGAGACCATGAAGCATGAGGGAAATAACTCATACTTGCCCAACTCTCATTACTACTGAGTTGACTCCATGTATCACCCACCCATTGTGCGGCACTGACACCTTGAGTCGAATTATAATAGCGATTATCAAAAGCCGACAAGGTACTGATGGATGCTAATAAACTGGCATTAGACAATAGAGGCAAGGCAGAGTGAACTTTCTCTGCTTGATTGATTGGTGGGGGATTAAATGCTAATGAATGCACCGGAAGTTGACTGGCTGCATAAGCTTCGGCCTCAGAATCATGAACAGTAAATCCTCCACAACGTTGATGACTTTCATGCATCAGCTGACTCAGGGTTAACACTTGTTTATCTGATATTTTAGCGATCATCTTATGCTGTAAATTATCAGGACTGCTGGGCATTTGAATGGTTGCATTGACTTGCTTTAAAACGGTGAGTGCATCTGCATCGGTCGTTATCCATAGTTCATCAGCATGAAGATTTAATGCCAGCAAAGATCCCGAGAAACCAAGTAATAAAATAGTAAAAACACGCTTCATTTTTATTTTCCTTTCAATTTTTTTGATTAACTGTCCTTTTTTAACCTGAACTCGAGATAATGAGTATCTGTTAGACTGACAACCTTATTTAATAAATCATTTAAAATAAAATAGTTAACTAGAAATTATCACTTTAAAGCCATGCTTAGTACCGAAAATTTTTATCGATATCAAGACGGGATTTCATCCGTAATAGCAGGCTATTACTTGAGGTCTCAACACTGATAGGGGCTAAATAGTGATATCAAGCGGCACGGCTTAAACCGAGATAAGGTCTTTATAACGAATTTGCTGATGATGATGCAATCAGCATATTGCCAATCACAGTATAGACATATAACAATTCGATAACACTAATTTAGCGTTAACTAAATTGCTTTACCTAAAAGAAAAATCTACAAAATAAAAAATGAAATTATCCCTTCACTCTTAGCAACACCGAAACCACCACTAATATCTAAGTGAGACAAAAGTCACAACGTGATCAACATCACTATCAAGTGTGACCCATTGTCGCATTAAAGACTTTAGGGTTTGACCTTGTTTTAAGTTTAATGAAAATGCGCAGCTCAATGACAAGACAGAGTTATCATGACGTTCCAACAGCCCCCATCGTGTACCGCTATTATTTTAGTCTTTAGCCTGAGTCCTTTTGGATTAGTGTTCGCTAATGCTCAAAACAAGAACAATAATGACATTACCTTTGATGAACATATGATCATCACTAGCGATCGCATGCTTGAACCGATAAAAGTCAGCACCGATCCGAAAAAACCAAGGCTGCCATTACCCGCTTATGATGGCGCTGGATACCTTAAAACCATACCCGGTTTTAATGTGGGTCGAAAAGGTGGCGCTGGCGGTGATCCTTCCCTACGTGGAATGGGGGGATCTCGCTTAAGTATTGTTGACGATAGTCAACACGTATACGGTACTTGTGGTGGCCGTATGGACCCACCAACGGCCTATATTTATCCAGAAGCCTACTCCAGTATTACTGTCATAAAAGGCCCGCAAACGGTTAAATATGGCCCTGTAGGCTCTGCAGGCACAGTGTTATTTGAAAAGGAACGTCATGCTTTTACTGACACCGATATTGAAGGGCGTGCAAGTACCACTGTAGGCAGTTTTTCACGTCGAGATTATGTTGCTGCATTAAAAGCTGGCAGCTCACAAGGTTATTTAAATCTTGATGCCAATCAATCTCATAGTGGTGATTATAAAGATGGTCGAGGCAATAGAGTGCAATCCAGTTACAATCGCAATAATGCTAATGTTGCACTCGGCTGGACACCCACGCAAGACAGTGTGATCGAGCTGGCTTATGGACATTCAAATGGTGAAGCCCAATATGCCGATAGAGCAAATCAAGCACGAGAGATTAAAAATGAAAATATAAGCTTACTGACTCAATTTGATGTAGATCTCCAACTATTAAAGAGAATAGAGTTACAAGCCTATAGTAACCATAATAATCACATCATGGACCAATTTGACCAAGGGGTAAATGCTGGTGCCAATGTTCGCCGTAGTACTGCCGGTGGACATATCTGGTTTGAGCTCAGCCCAAGTTCAGACATCGAACTCACTTTGGGACTGGACTATATGCAAAGCCAGCACAAAGGACGTTATATTGATAAAACTCAAGATCAAGGCCTAAGTGACTTACTCGCTAAACCTTTTCGAGATAATCTGCATTACAACAATAGTGCGATGTTGAGTGAATTAACTTACTCGTTATCGACTGGAAAAGTCGTATCAGGTTTACGATTTGATCACTGGAATACTGAACTCTTTATCGGCCAAACTGGACAACGGACTGATGATTTAACCAGTGGCTATCTTCGCTATGAGCTGCCAATACAGCAAGCTCTGTATTATATCGGCATAGGTCATGCGCAAAGGGTCCCTGATTATTGGGAGATAATGAAGGCCTCGCCAGACGATCTCAACCATAAAGCGTTTAATTTAAAACCTGAAAAAAATACCCAAATTGATATAGGCTGGATTTACCAAGGTGAAATAGGCATCTCTACATCATTGTTTTATAGTCACGTTGAAGATTATATTCTTATTAATACCAATACAGAAAAAACGACGGCATATAATATTGATGCCTCCGTTTGGGGCGGCGAACTCGATATGAGCTACTTGTTTACCCCTCATTGGTCAACACAGAGCAGTATCAGTTACAGTCATGGCCGTAATGATACAGAACACACAGCCCTTGGCCAAATATCCCCATTAGAAGCTAAGTTTTCACTTAACTATCAATACCAAGCTTGGACAGCTGGTGCATTATGGCGCGTGGTTGCATCACAAAATAGGATCGCACTAGGTGAAGGCAATATTGCAGGACAAGACTTGAGCCAAAGCCATGCCTTTAACACCTTAGCACTCAATATGAGTTGGCAACATGATTTAGGCATTCTGGTCAGTTTAGGTATCGAAAACCTACTGAATAGCACTTATGCTGAACATATTAGTCGCTCTGGTGCCAAAAATGATGCACCAGAAAGCGAGCCGATGTTTCAAGTGAATGAACCTGGCCGCACTGCTTGGATCAAAATCGATTATACTTTTTAACACCTATTATTTTAGACTTAAATTTGAATAATACCCTCAACTAAACGATAGCCAAGAAACACCGTGTTCTTGGCTACTCATCCAACAGTATTTTGTTCTTCTATAATAAAAGCACTTGCCTCTCTATCATCTTAACCCTGATGAAAGGATGTCATATGAAAGCCTACGCAATCTTCTGTTGCCTTTTTTATGTTGTTAGCATCAACGTTTCCGCCAAAACAACAGCTTCGCTCCCTACGCCATTTGAATCTAGCTCGCAATCAGCGCTACCAACGTCAAAAGCAATTAATATTTATTTACAACAGATTGTAAAACAAAGTAAAATCACTTATCTGGTACAGCTAGGCATATTGGCAGGAAAGCGCCCTATCTACGCTGTCCGTCTTTCAAAATAGCCCCCAATTTCTTAAAAATGGCCAAGCCTATCCTCAAAATCTCACCATCATGCTAGTCGCTTCACAACACGGCAATGAGCCTTCAGCTGCAGAGGCCATGCAAATATTGCTCAAGGAAATCGCATCAGGCAGTAAAAGAAAATTCCCTTACCTAAAGCCTATGTCATTAATAAACATCAATCGCGCTTTAAACAATGGCTAGGACACCATCATATTCAATACAGCAACCCCAAAGAAAACCACGCCCTCACATTAGAAGCCTTATTTGCAGAAGATATCAACATATCCACAGAGCATAAGCCTGGTATTCGTGATTTTGTCAGTCTAACATTAATGGGAAAAATCCAAAAAACACCTATCACAACAGAAGACATTTGGATCCCACTGGATCAACCTAAAGCCGCTCTTGCAGCCATCATGCTCGATCCTCGCTCTTCAACTGCCATTTTTCAAGAGCCGAATTGGTAATCTATGCTTAAAGAAAAGCCCTTAGCGATCTATATCATACCTAAAGGCAGCCACATAAAAGAAGTGATAGAATAATACCAATTTAGGGGCTATTAATGGAAAGCCAATGAACTCACAAAATAAACGCGTCTTTCTTGGATTTTCATTAACCGAGCAACAAGCTCAAATGGTATCACTTATCCAGAGCCAGTTACCGGATAATGTGAGGTTAATCCCCAAAGCCAACTTACACATGACCTTGGCTTTTTTGGGCGGGATCAGCCCACATCAGCTAACTATGCTCAGTCAACAGATCACAATCCTTAAAAAACCAACATTCGAAGTAACGTTGAACGAACTGGCCTACTGGAAGAAGCCGAAGATATGTTGTTTAAAAGGTATGACCAATGACGCAAACTTAATCCAATTAGCCAATAACACTCAATTGATTGCGAAAAACCTAAACTTACATCAAAGCGAATACCCATACACCCCACATATGACGCTATGCCGTAAGGCCAAACTGGCTATGGAAACACTCATTCAAAATATCACCTATCAGCCTCTTATACTCAGACCGAATAAATTACACCTATTTGAGTCTTATTCAGGAGAGCACGGAGTCGAATATCCCATTCTTAAAAGCTGGTCACTCGCAAACCGTTATCCACTAGACGACTAATTAGGTACGGTGATAATGCCTCAGAGACTGTTCTTTTTGCCTAGCCAAACTGAAAGCAGATACACGTTTTAAATAGCCAATCACACGAGTCGCATGATCAACATCATGACTCTGGCATTGTGGGCAATGATAAAGCGTCTGTTTATCAATATGTTCACAATGATTACAGACGGTAAGCTTTACATTAATACAAAAGTAGTTACAGCCCGTTTTGGCTGAAATATTGAACAAATTTAGATAATTTTCTGTGGTCAGTTTTTCTGCCAGATTGAGATGCAAAGCAGAGCCTCCATCTAAATATTGTGTCACGTCTTTCCCATGTAATATGAATTTGTCTAAATGATTAATCTCATCATCTTCAACAATATAAAAGTAAGAATTGTAACAATCACGATTAACAATATACCCATCACTTCTATCCCATTTAGCATTTTTGACGCCTAGATTTTCAGCAGGAACAAACTCAGTATTGAATAAATAACCATACTCTTTTCGAGCTTGCTGATTAGCCTGATAGATTATGCTCAATTGCTCAGAAACAAACCGTTTGTAATTTTCATTATTGTTAGCATTAAGGCCAATAAATTCAGCAGCTTCAACCATGCCATTAATACCAATAGTGAGAAACTGTTTATCTAAGCTAATAAAACCCGCATCATAAACTGACAGCGCACCTTGGGCTAAGTAGTCTTCCATTAAACGACGATAGGCCACTTGATATTTTTGAATTTTGTTTATTTCGGTGGCAAGATCAGCTTTATTTTGAACCAAACGATTCATATTCAAGGTAATAACATTAATCGAGCCTGTCGCCACACCACCTGCACCTAAGGTGTAAGAAAAAGTATTATCGGTTATTTCATTACGCAGTCGACAACAGGAGGCTAAGGAATCTGCACTGTCTGATTGATAAATAAAAAAGGAGTTGCCATTGGCTAATTCACTGGCCAACATTTTGGCAAATGTTTCATCTTTACAACGATTATTTTCCGTTAGCATCGCAGCGGTAACAACTGGGAAGGTGAGTATGGCTTGCTCTCTTTCTTTATTCAGCCAGCTTAGAACAAAAGATTGCAGTTTATCAACGCTCGCCCAACTAGGATGACTTAAGTCAGGAAAAACAAACTGAGCAAACATAGAATCAAAATAATGTTGATCGAAAAGTGATATATTCCAAAACACACTCTGATATCCTCTAGCTGCTGCTGGTTGGTTAATGGCATAAATGACATGCTGCAGATGGTTTTTAATCATATCTTGATGCGTAGTTAAATAATTTATCCCTAATTCTTTACGGGCAAAATAATCAAAATAAGTCAAAAATTCAACGGTGGCTACCGCGCCAGCGAATTGAGCTGATATCGCAAATACCAAATTAACAAATGATCCACAAAATGAGGCAAGATGCTGCGGGGCCTTTGATTCTCCTCCAAGCTTGGTTAACCCATCAAGCAAAAACGGATACATACTAATAGAGGTGCAATAAGGCTTGATACTGGTTTCATCATGAACATAAATTTCATGTGCTTCGACTTGCCGTTCGTATTCTAATGCTAAATCATGATCAAATATCTCAGTAATTTTATTCTTCACTAACCCTCTATTGATTTGAATATAACAATCTTTGAGTAATTCAGCTTCGAGAGTTGCAATATTCTTATGAGTGACATTGGCATTCGCATCCATTTTTGACGATTCGGCAGCATTGTTGGCAGCAAAATATTGACTGATAAAATTGATTTTTTCACGGATTTGATTTGAATTAAGTCGCAGCATGCTGTTCTCCCGAACAAAATAAATGAGTTAAGTTTTTTCCTGTTTGTACATCAATAAATTTTTGATTCGTTTTTGGATTGTCTAACCCTCCCTTTTCTTGCTGCCATGATCCTGTTTTTAAGAAATTGAGATGTTGGATGATCTGTGGAGCAACAACCTCTTCTCCTGAGTACAAGCAAGTGAGCAAACCATGCTCTTTTGCAATAACTAGTTTTTCTATAAGCGGCAACGGAGCCCACTCCCCCCCAAAAAAAAGAACACAAGTGATCAGCCCCTGATATTGGGTCAATAGATCTGTAAATGTTTGATTTGTTAGTGGGTGTCCATGTGTCTCTTGCCAAAGTTCAGGACTATGGCAACCCTTGCAGCCAATTTGGCAACCTGTTATGCAAAAACATAAGCTGACTTGGTTGGGGACTTCTTGAAAAACAATACTGGGTATGGTGCAATTGAACATAGAACTCTATATATTGTGTCGAAATAAATTATAGGCACAATATATAGTATGCATACCTAATTCGTACTTGACTTAAATCAATTTGACATCACTATTTTTAATAAAAATAAACACACTTGTGAAAAGCAAACAAAAACAGAGATGTCACTGTTCATCCAATTGGGTGGTCTCAACAATACACACTTTCAAAGCCATTGGTATTCACCTTGTATAAACGCTTCAGCTTGATTCGTTGGGATATTAAGCAATGTTGGGAATGATGTCGCCATACAATCTAATCCTATTTTTAAGTCAACTTATCAGCGATTAGTGACTATAGGAAAACCTAGGAAAGTCGCACTTATGATCTGAAATTAAGGCCTGTATCGGGAAGATGGTTGTGATTTAAAATTCAATGCTAAGAGAGGGGGGTTTGTGGGAAGCGCCAAAAGCGTGAAATTAGCGATTGACGCCATCGTCTTGTTATTTGTTTATTTGTTTATTTGTTTATTTGTTTATTTGTTTATTTGCAATAATTGATGATTACTTTCCCACACATATAACAAATCATTAATGTTTTCATCGCTACCTGGTGGTTGCCATAAATTTGTTTCTTGATGTTTAGCACCCATTCTATGATAAAAACTACGAGCATTTAAATTGTCTTCTAGAACTTCAAGGTATATACCTTTATTCTCAAATAGTTCGTCAACCCATTGAGAAATTAAATACATTAAATGTTTGCCAACTCCATTACCTTGTACAGATTGTGAAACATGTAAATTATCAATGAATGTTCCCCATTTAGGGCTCTCATTTCCAAGCGCACAAATGAAGCCACAAATTTGACTGTTTTCAGTCGCAATTAGTACACGTTGATTCTGCTTTGGACTAGATAAACGGTTAGCCCAAGATGAACGACGTTCTTCCCATACTTCATTATCTAGAAAGTTATCGGGGAATATCCCTCTATACGATTCACGCCAGCTTTCAGCATGCAACTTAGCCAAACTTTCTAAGTCATTTATATTAGCAATTCTGTATTGCATAAACTGATTAACTCCAATGACAACTAACCTTTGTATGGTACGCATGCGCGTTCATTACATCAGACCATTAAGAACACGTATTGCTAATGTACTGTATTTAATGAACTAACGAATTAAACCTGCTACACACTTCGCATATTGAGCAACAAAATACCACTTCAACGCAACCTTTGTAAGAAAATTGTTCCATAAAATAAAAAGAACAAGAGACATGGAGCCGTTACCGAGGAGCACTTCAGTAACTTGAAGGCATTCTTGCTTGGAACATTTGTAACCGTCCGAGCAAGTACATCTTCAACTGCGTTCATTGATCCCTTATTTTAACATCACATCAGGAGTTAACATGACTAAACGTTCTCATGAAGAGTGGATTGAATTAATAACACAACAGAGCGAGAGTGGCTTAACCATTGGCGATTTTTGCCGCCAACATAAAGTGAGTACCAGTACTTTTTATGCCCGTAAAGCCAATAAACCTAAGCAACAAGCAGGCT
>NZ_JAKIKS010000061.1 GCF_023284005.1 Shewanella surugensis | reverse complement strand
AGCATTGTGGCCCCACCTGATCCCATTCCGAACTCAGAAGTGAAACGCAATCGCGCCGATGGTAGTGTGGGGTCTCCCCATGTGAGAGTAGGTCATTTCCAGGCGCCTAATTTCTCGAAAGAGAGTCGATAATGCCCATTGCTAATGCAGTGGGCATTTTTCGTTTTGCGTTTTTAAAAGAGAGTGGCTAATCGAATTGGTGAAATATAAATAGAACGATCGCTGATGGTGACAAGATCACTCTGTCTTTTTCAGTATAGAAGCCTCTAGGTTGGCTTCTATATTTTATGGGTCACTATGATGTGATAATAATCATTTATGGCTGGGAGTTCACTATGGATTGTCGTTTAGGTTGTGGAGCTTGTTGTATCGCTCCTTCTATTACTACAGCCATTCCTGGCATGCCAAAGGGAAAGCCTGCTGGTAAACGCTGCATTCAGTTGAATGCAGAAAATCTATGTAAGCTATTTGGTTTGCCTGAGAGACCTGATGTATGCCATCTGTTTGCCGCAACGATAGATGTATGTGGAAAAACGGATAAAGAAGCCATATGGTTGATCACTGATTTAGAAGCTGCCACAAGTTAATGTTATTTTTTACCTAGTCTTTATTGCTTGCCTCTTTATGCTTATTATTACTTCTGATTATTGATCCATGCAATAGCAGTACTAACAAGCTTGTCTTGTTTTAGATCTGATTTTGTTACCATGGAAATTTGCTGATCGACCTCATTGTTATCCAATGCAATTTTTATATCGGGCTCAATGCCCTTCTTATTGATATTTTTACCTTTAGGGGTGGTGTAATTGGCTATCGTCAGTTTTATAGCATGCCCTTCTATGAGGGTAGGGATTAAGCTTTGAACGGTCCCCTTACCATAGCTTGTTTGCCCTAAGAGCTTCGCTCTTTGGTTATCTTGTAAAGCTGCGGCTAGCACTTCAGAAGCGGATGCAGAGCCTTTGTTGATTATGACTAATAGAGGCACGCTTTTATGCATACTTTTTGAAGAGGCATAATAATCGGAGTTGGCATCAAAATAACGACCTTGGGTTGATACTATTCGGCCTTTATCTAGAAAAACATCTGCAATGCTCACTGCTTGATCTAATAAGCCGCCTGGATTATTGCGTAAATCTAAAATGATACCGTTGAGTGAAATGGCTTGCCAATTGAATAAGTGGGTGACAATTTCTTGAGTAGAGTTCTCTTGGAAATTATACAGGCGAATATAGCCAATTTTATTATCTAATAATTGCGCTTTTACTGATGTGATTTTTATCGTGCTGGGCTTTAAAGTGACGGAATAGGTTTTTTGAGTGCTGGCTCGCGTTAACATGATTTCAATGGCTTTCTTATCTTTACTGTGTTGTTTCATTTCGCCTAAGAGTGTATTGAGTTTATCGGAGGTGACTGCTTGTTTGTTGAGGCTAATAATTTGATCGCCAGGTTTAATGCCAGCCTGAGCGGCAGGAGAATGGGCGAAAGGCGTTATGATGGTGATCTTGTCATCTTCAATAGCTATTTCAATACCAAAACCAAAATACTCGCCATTGTTGCTGTCTCTCATATTCTGAAAATCTTGTTTATCGAGTAAGCCTGAATATGAATCGAGTTTATTAAATACACCTTCTATGGCGGCTCTCATTAGCTCATCTTCACTGATAGGATCCACATAGTAGGTCTGTATTGAATCCATGACTTCAAGTAAAAGAGGGTAATGTGTTCGGAAACTGTATTCTTGAGAGTGACTCTTTCCAAACAGAGTGAGTGATAAACCGAGTGTTAAACCAATGACGATACAGCTAATATAACGGATCAGTGACTTCATTTTAACCCCTTGCTATAGAAAGGGAAAAAAACCGTTATCGTGCGCAATACCTTGCAGGATCGACGGCTTGTCCCTTATACCTTACTTCAAAGTATAGGCTAGGCTCGCTCTGTCCACCCGAACGTCCAACTAATGCAATGGTTTGGCCTTGCTGGACCGTGTCGCCGGGCTCTTTCAATAATGCTTGTGCATAACCGTATAGGCTCATATAGCCCTTCCCATGGTCGATGACCAATACCATACCAAATCCTCTAAGCCAATCAGCATAAATGACTTTACCTGCTGCAATAGCATTGACATTACGCCCTTCTGGTGCAGAAATAGTGACACCTTTCCATTTTATTTTACCTGAGCGCCTGTTACCAAATGCCGTTTTGATACGCCCCGGTGTTGGCCAGCTGAGTTTTTTATTACTTTTTAATCCCGCCATGGAGGAATTTGTTTTCATCATGGATAGAGTGCGATCAACAAGGTGTTTTAGGCTCGCTTGCTCAATTTGTAGCTGCTCAAGTTTTGCACCGTGAGTATTGAGGGTATTTTGCAATTGAGTTAGGGTACTTTTACGTTGTACTTGTTCATTTTTGAGTTTATTGGCTAGGGTGCTTTGATCTAGCATTAAGCTATTCAGTTGTGTTTGACGCTGTTCTTGCTCTCTTTCAATGGTATCAAGTTCGCTTAACGTTTCCTGCAATGCTTTGATAGACTCTATTCGCGCATTATTCAAATACTTATAATAAGTTAGCATTCTCTCTATGCTGGCTGGAGATTGTTGATTAAGCAGCATTTTGCTGTAGTCGTAATTACCCGCGAGGTAGGCGCTAGTGAGTTGTTTAGATAAAGCACTTTGTTGGGATTTTTTTAACGTATTGAGCTCGTCTTGACGGGTGTTGAGCTTAGCCATTTCTGTTTCTGTTTCTTTTAAAGATAGTTTGGTTTGATTAATCTTTTTAGCTACAGCGGCAATGGCTTCTTCATCTTTTTTTAGTAAATTAAGTAGTTGTTCACGTTGTCTGTAAGTCGACTTAACGGTGGATGCTTGCTTATTAATCTGCACCGAAATGGATTTTAATTCAGATTGACGCTGCTGCAGATCATTTGCCTGCAGCGGCAGTGTGATAATAAGCAAGCCAGTTAATATACTGGCTCGTGTGATCAGGCTTTTATTCACTAGTATTTATTTACTCATCGAGTTTGATGATCGAACGCCCCGTCATTTCTTGAGGAACAGCTTGTCCCATCAATGTTAACATAGTTGGCGCTAAATCACTCAATTTTCCGCCTTTTTCAATAGTTGCGGGTCGACCAAAATATATTAGCGGAACGAGTTCGCTGGTATGGGCAGTGTGAGCTTGACCTGTTTGGCTATCACTCATCTGCTCTGCATTACCATGATCGGCTGTAATTAAACATTCACCGTCTACTTTTTCAAGTGCATCAACTACACGCCCAATACAAGTATCAACGGCTTCGCAGGCTTTAACTGCGGCATCAAAGTTACCCGTATGACCAACCATATCACCATTGGGATAATTACAAATGATGACGTCAAACTTATCCGCAGCAATCGCTTCTACGAGTTTGTCAGTTAATTTGGTGGAGTTCATTTCAGGTTGTAAGTCATAAGTTGCGACTTTAGGGGAAGGGATTAAAATCCGTTCTTCGCCCTCAAAAGGTTGCTCTATCCCTCCATTAAAAAAGAAGGTGACGTGGGCATATTTTTCAGTTTCTGAAATTCTTAGTTGAGTTTTATGAGCATTTTGCAGGGTTTCACCTAGCGTATTCACTAGCTTTGTTGCCGTGTATGCGATGGGGGCGGCTATATCGGCAGCGTACTCTGTGAGCATGACAAAGTGGGATTTGGGTGTGATAGTGCGCTCAAAAGCATCAAAAGCATCAAAAGCGGGATCCACAAAACTGCGGGTGATCTGACGGGCTCTGTCTGCTCTGAAGTTCATAAAAATTAAAGAATCATTATCAGTGAGTTCGATATTGTTGCCCGTTGGGCTGGCAATAGTCGATGCTTTAACGAATTCATCATTTTCCTCTCGGGCATAAGCCGCTTCGAGCGCATTAGCTGCATTATCGTAATGGTATAAACCTTTACCTTGGGTGATTAATGCATAAGCTTGAGAAACACGATCCCAACGATTGTCTCTATCCATGGCATAGTAGCGACCAATAATAGAGGCAATTTGACCTGTGCCAAGCTCATTAAAGAGCTCAGTAAAGTGAATTAAGCTATTTTTAGCACTGCGAGGAGGGGTATCTCGTCCATCTAAGAAGGCATGTAAGTAGACGTTTTTAGCGCCGCGTTTAACGGCTAAACGGCACATCGCTTCAATGTGTTCTTCATGGCTATGCACACCACCTGGTGATAATAGTCCCATGAGATGAACGGCACCCTTCTTCGCAATAGCATCATCAATAGCAGCCAATAAAGCGGGGTTTGAATTAAATTCGCCATTTTCAATGGCTTTACTGATGCGCGTTAACTCTTGATAGACGACTCGCCCAGAACCGATGTTAATATGGCCCACTTCAGAGTTACCCATCTGCCCATCAGGCAAACCGACATCGATACCTGAGCCTGAAATTAAGCTATTTGGATATTGTGCATTAAGCCTATCAAGAACAGGAGTTTTAGCGTGATATACAGCATTATTATCTGTATTTTCTCGATAACCCCAACCATCTAGTATAAGCAATGCCAATGGGCGCTTGCGTGTTGTCATGATGATACCTCTAAAATAGGTTAAGAATGATAAGTCTGAAATTGCATTCAGTTTACTACGAGCGTGAGCACGTATAAAGGTCTTTACTTAGATTGAGGTGATAGCTTTAGTGAATATAAGTGTACTTTACATTGATATTTTGATAGTGGCGCTTTTGTTTTCTTTATATGTTGTTATATTGTGGGCTCATCGAGTCGGTATACCTGCGCTGACATTCGAATCATCAAGTAGTTTGAGTGCAGCAAAGCCACTTGGCGATTTAGGATCTAGATTGAATTATAAGGTCATTTAAGCAACGCTTTGAATAGATAGATGAGTTATTTTAAGTTAATGTTCCTTTTACGCAGAATAAAGACCTTTTCCATGCGTTTTTAAAAGGGTGCCCATAGAGAGTTTGTCAAATTGCCTACTTCGATGTTGCATAACATCAAAAGGTGTCAACATTGCTTCAATCATGCGCCTTGAGTTGAACAACTTGAGGAACTCTGAAACTCGCATTCTCAGGTGGTTTGGGGTTATACTGCGGCTCAATTAATCGTAAGGCCAAAATTAGTAGGCAGTGAATCATGCAAGAATATATTGAATTTTTAAAAGCAAATCCTATGCTCAGTTTGGCTTGGATTGGATTGTTTGTTGGACTTATTGTGGTGACATTTAAGACGAGTTTATCAAAAGTAAAGAATATTAAACATCAGCAAGCTGTTTTGCTAATGAATAAAGAAAGTGCGCAAGTTGTTGATGTTAGGGTAAAAGCCGACTTTAAAAAAGGCCATATTATTGATGCGATTAACGTACCATTAGCTGATATTAAAAATAATAAAGTCTCAGCTCTTGAAAAGTTTAAAGCCAGTCCCATTATATTAGTATGTAGCGCAGGTATGACGTCTTCACAAGCGGCTCAGTTGTTAATTAAAAACGGTTTTGAACAGGTTTATAATTTATCGGGCGGAATGGGTGAATGGCAGTCGAGTAATCTACCTGTGTCAAGAAGTAAAAAGTAGAAATCTATCTGCGTGTATTGCTTTTGCATTAATTTATTGATTAAAGTAATACAGGTTCTATGACTGATTAAAAGTTAAATGGCTAGCATTGTTGATAAAATTATTTATCATAATGTTGGTTTTATTGATTTACAATATGGGGTAAAGCGCGAGCTTGATAAGAAAGTGAGTGTTAAAACCCTGAGATGATGCCTTAGTTAAGCTGGTTTCATTCGGCTTAAGTTTAAGGATCTTAATTAACTGATTGGTAGGATACTATGGCTGAAGAAGTAGCAAGCAACGAACAAACTGGACCACAATTTAATATTCAACGTATTTATACTAAAGACATTTCTTTTGAAACACCTAACAGCCCAGCTGTTTTTCAAAAAGAATGGGTGCCAGAAGTTAAATTAGATCTTGATACGCGCACTGAAAAGTTAGCCGATGACGTTTATGAAGTGATATTGTCTTTGACGGTTACTGCTAAAAATGGCGATGAAACTGCTTTCTTATGTGAAGTTCAACAAGCGGGTATCTTCTCCATCACAGGTCTTACTGAGCCACAACTTGCTCATTCTTTAGGTGCCTATTGCCCTAATGTACTGTTCCCTTATGCGAGAGAAACTGTGGGTAGCTTAGTGGGTCGTGGTACTTTCCCACAACTTAATTTAGCACCAGTGAACTTTGATGCGTTATTTGCACAGCATATGCAACAGCAGCAAGAAGCACAAGCTCAGCAAACAGCAGAAGTACCTGCGTAATTGAGCGTATGAAAAATATTGCCGATATTACGGTATTAGGGGCGGGGTCTTATGGCACCGCCCTTGCTATTTCTTTAGCAAACAATGGCCATAAAACACTACTTTGGGGCCATAATCCGCAGCATATTGAGCTGTTACAAAATCAGCGTTGTCATCAAAAAGCCTTGCCGGGCGTTCACTTTCCTGACTGCTTACTACTTGAAGCGGATTTAAAGACAGCGTTAGCTGCCTCTAACAATATCTTAGTGGTTGTTCCCAGTCATGTTTTTTCTAGTGTCTTGAGCCAAGCCAAAGACTTATTGCGCTCTGATAGTCGTATTGTTTGGGCTACGAAGGGATTAGAGCCTGAAACGGGGCGCTTATTGCAAGATGTGGCGCGTGATATTATTGGTGATAGCTATCCTCTGGCGGTATTATCAGGTCCGACTTTTGCTAAAGAGCTTGCTGCGGGTCTCCCCACGGCGATATCGATCGCGGGAACAGACAACGCTTTTACTCAAGATCTTATCCACTTACTTCACAGTCCGAAACGCTTACGCGTATATGCTAATGATGATTTTATTGGCTTACAATTAGGCGGCGCCGTGAAAAATGTGATGGCGATTGGTGC
Source organism: Shewanella surugensis (assembly GCF_023284005.1). Lineage (GTDB taxonomy): Bacteria > Pseudomonadota > Gammaproteobacteria > Enterobacterales > Shewanellaceae > Shewanella > Shewanella surugensis. The sequence continues at coordinate 26,850 of NZ_JAKIKS010000061.1, read as the reverse complement.
TGGCTTATCCGATGGGATAGGATTTGGTGCTAATGCGCGAACGGCCTTGATTACTCGAGGTTTAGTGGAGTTGTCTCGTCTTGGTAAGGCGGTAGGTGCGCAGCCTGACACTTTTATGGGCATGGCGGGCTTAGGTGATCTCGTACTCACTTGTACCGATAATCAATCTCGAAATCGTCGTTTTGGCTTAGCCTTAGGTAAAGGGTTAGATATCGATACGGCACAAGTCGAAATTGGCCAAGTGGTTGAAGGTTATCGTAACACTAAAGAAGTGTATGTGTTAGCCCATCGACTAGGGGTTGAAATGCCGATTGTAGAGCAAGTTTACCAAGTGCTTTATCAAGGTAAATCTGCTGTCGATGCGGCAAAAGCCTTATTGAGTCGCGAGCAAAAGTCAGAGACTCAGGATCAGCATTAACCTGCTCGAATTGTCTATGCTCACATTAGTTAAGGAAAGGGTGCTATAATAGCGCCCTTTTTTATTGTCTGTGGCGTAGTTAATCTGAGTCGTTAACGTGTATTGGCCACAGAGAAACCGTGGAGTTTGGTCAAGTGAAACATCAAGATGTCATAGTGATAGGCGCTGGCGCGGCAGGATTAATGTGTGCATTAACGGCAGGATATCGCGGACGAGATGTGTTGCTTATCGATAATGCCAAACAGCTGGGGCGCAAGATTTTAATTAGTGGTGGTGGGCGTTGTAATTTCACTAATCTTGGTATTGAACCCTCAGCTTACTTATGCCAGAACCCGCATTTTTGTAAATCAGCGTTAGCGCGTTACACTCAGTGGGACTTCATTGCCATGGTGGAACGCCATGGGATCGATTATCACGAAAAAACCTTAGGTCAGCTGTTTTGTGATGATAGCGCTAAGAAAATCGTTGAAATGTTAAGAACAGAATGTGAGTGGGCAGGGGTTACCACTCAACTTCGTACTGATATCACCTCTATTCAAACCACTTCGTCAGGGTATCAATTGCAAACCTCTCAAGGGGAATATACCTGTGAGTCTCTCGTCATTGCGACAGGTGGCTTATCGATGCCAAAGCTGGGTGCCACTCCGTTTGGTTATCAAGTCGCTGAGCAATTTAATGTTTCGGTGTTATCGACATCGGCAGCTTTAGTCCCTTTCACATTACAAGTGGCAGATAAAACAAAATTTGAATGTTTATCGGGGATTGCATTACCTGTAGTCGCGCGTGCTGAGTGCGGCAAAAGCTTTAAAGAAGCCCTGTTATTTACCCATAGAGGCTTAAGCGGCCCATCGGTGCTACAAATCTCCTCCTATTGGAAACCAGGCCAAGCGGTGAGCTTTAATTTGCTACCAGAGCAGGATTTTATGACTTGGCTGAGCGATATCATTAAAGCGTCACCTAAGCTGACATTAAAGAATGCGCTTTGTCGTATTTTCCCCAAACGTTTTGTTGAGCGACTGCTAGAGCTCGGAGAGCTCGATGGGGTCGGTGAGAAGGGCGGTCAGGCGGTGTCAGAAAATGACAAAGGCGCCATTGGCACTAAAAGCATTAATCAGCTCAGCAAAGCCGAACAAACATTTTTATATGATTACTTCACCGATTGGAAAGTCTACCCGAATGGCACTGAAGGCTATCGCACCGCAGAGGTGACCTTAGGCGGTATTGATACCGACGCGTTATCGTCAAAAACCATGGAAGTGAAAACTCAAAAAGGCTTGTACTTTATTGGCGAAGTTGTCGATGTCAGTGGCTGGTTGGGGGGCTACAATTTCCAATGGGCATGGTCGAGTGGCTATGCAACAGGGCAAGTGTGTTAGCTTGTAAATGCAAGCTTGAACATTTTTATTAGCTACCGATTTCGTTGTCATCTGCAGGTGTATAGGGTTAATTTATTTCAATCTAACTTATCGCTTGCAGCGATTTAGATCGTGAGTTCCCACTCACACTGAGGTAAAGAGGACTGCTCGTCCTTATCCTCTTTACAATCTCCATGACGCCCAGCGGAGCATTGCACTTTAATGTTCGATGCACAAAAATATTTACCGCCTTATATTCACCATCCATGGTTCAACTAAGGCTATTTTCGACGTCCTGTCTCAATCACAATATTTTTTATCGAAAAGTTAAAGTTACTCCGATGGGATCTTAAATCAAAAGTAGTGAGTTTCTTCGATTTAAGAGTGTTGTTTGTCGAATCTTCATGCGGATTAATAACAACTTCCATGTTTAACGGCCAATTCAGCTTCGAGGGAAGGGAGTCCATACATCTCGTTCGAAGCGTCTTACAAAGTAAAACTTCACCCTTCCGCAGGTTTTGTATCGATACCTCTGTGACACACAGCAAGGACATTCATGTCAGTTCGGCGATGGTGTCCCTGTCAACGACGGTCACAACCGTGTTTACACTGATTTGAAAAGCAAAAGCAGTGGGTTTCTTCGATTTGAGTTTGTGATGAACTATAACTTTGTTGATGTTTATTGGTTGCTGCGGGCTAAAATCGTGAGCTCCCACTCACACTGGGCCAAAGAGGAACAACAGCAATCCCCCTTGGAACCCTGTGCCACCCAAACGAAGCTAAGCACCTCACTATTTTATAAGTTATCTCTATCGCTTCATATTCACCGTCTGATGTTTAGGATTAACGAATGTCGTGATGACAAGGATGTCAAAGAACGACCATGGCTCACCTAAGGCTATCTAGGCATGATGTGAAAGGATTCACAAATGCGGTAATAACATGGATGTTAAGGAGCCGCCCATGCCTCGCTTACGCGATAACTTATAAAATATCTTCGGTAACTTCGATGGGGATCTAAAAGCAAGGGTAGTGGGTTGCTTCGATTTTAAACGGTGGCTGGTGAGGTTATGCCTGATTCTGTATAAACAAAGTAAAACAGGGCGGGATGTGCAGTTTGATATCAGATCCAGAACGGCACAATCTATCACTCAGTGGCTTATTCGCTTCATATTTCTTGTTCCCAGCCTTCGTAAGTAGAGATCTCACATGAGTTACCGTTAATTATGCAAATATTATCTGACACTGGGCAATTACTCTTGGCTATGATGCATCTTTATATGGCACATATTGTATGTGTAGAACTAAGGATCGCTGATTTAGGTCCGCACAAAGAGTATCTGTGCTGTTTAGCTTTTACTCGGTCATGTAAAACGGGATAACACAGTTCGTTACTTGGGAGTGGCAATAAAAGATGTTCTCAAAATGCAGCTGGAATAGACACATTACCAATGCCAAAATAATACAGTAGAGAAAAAATAGCGTTTAATGCATTGGCAAAGAAAAATACAATTGTTACATTGTTTAACATCACAGCATTATCGAATAGAGGTTCTACTGCGTTTTTATATTTGAGGTTGTGTGGTGATAATCGATAAGTTCAGGTAGCCGCCTGAACTTATCTAAACCAAATTCCAGAACAAACGTATAGAAATAGGAGAAATAGTTATGAAACCATATTATCAAATTACAACACGTGTGTAAGAAGTAACGGCTACTTTCATAGATAAAGAAGTGGTAAATAAACCACTTTGTTCAATAAATGAGCCTGAATTGCCGGCAACAACCGCCAAGCAGCACACACGAACACAATATCTTTTCCCGACGCCTGAAAGTGTAAGCATCGACAGCATTGTTTTTTATTGCGATGCCGAACGAGTCATGTCCATATACAACAAAGAGCATAACTCAAAGCGTCAGAAGCTCACTTTACCAGTACAGCAATGGTTTATTAATGAAGCGAGGCGCTGTGGTTGGGCACAAGCAGAGTTTATCTATAATGTGGTTAAATCAAATACTAATAAAGCATGCCTTCTTACAAAGCCAAGTGCTAAGGAATTAGTTTATGCTTCCCCATACTAATATTCGTTTACTTAGTGATGTTGCGCATATTAGAACAGGTTACACTTTTCGAGAGAAGGTCGAAGAGGTTGAATATAAAGTTGGCAATGCTCGTATTGCGCAAATTAAAGATGTGCGTGAAATAGCAAAAGCGTCCAACTCATTTTTACTCGATCCTAGCAAGCTGCCTGTTATTGATTGGCAGGGTAAGGACAAAGCACTGGTCACATCAGGTACAGTGATACTGCCTTCGAGGGGATCGAGAGGGGGTTACTTTCAGGCATCTTGTGTCGTTGATGCTTCAGAAGACTCTTTGCCCTTGGTCGTAACCAGCCAGTTTTTAGTGCTGACGCCAAAAGCTGAGGTGTTACCTGAATTTTTGTGTTGGTCATTAAATCAGCCACACATTCAATTTTTCCTGTTAGAAGGTCCTGGTAGTCAGGGGTCATCGATGGCGGTAATGCTAAATACATCTATTGGCAATGAGATAACGCTTACTATCCCATCTATCGAAACTCAGCAAAAAATACTTCAGATTAACCAACTGTGGGAAAAAGAGCAGAGGTTAACTGACGCCCTAATGATGAATCGCAAAGCAATGCTTCAGGGTATGTTTAAACAATTACTGAATGAGAATAATTAAACGATGAATTCACCAATAAACCAAGATCCAATATTTCAAGACACAGTCAACAAAGCGGTATGGGGTGCGTGTGACACCTTCCGTGGCACGGTCGATCCGTCAATCTACAAAGACTTCATCTTAACCATGTTGTTCTTGAAATACATCTCTGATGTGCATCAAGACAAGTATGATTAATTAAAACAAGAGTATGGGGATAGCCCAGATCTTATCAATGAAATGATGGACTCCCAGTCTTTCAAGATCCCGGTTGGTTCAACGTTCTGGGACTTGTATGAACTGCGTAATACAGCAGGTAACGGCTCGCGTATCGACCAAGCCTTACATGCCATTGAAGAAGCCAACGGCACTAAGCTAAAAAATGTGTTCCAAGATATTAGTTTTAATACCGATAAATTAGGTGATGAAAAGCAAAAGAACGAGATTCTACGCCACCTAATGGAAGACTTTGGCAAGCCAACTCTGAGTCTACGCCCTAGTTGTGTCGGATCACTGGATGTTATTGGTAACGCTTACGAATACTTAATCAAACATTTTGCCGCAGGTAGCGGTAAATCGGCGGGAGAATTCTATACCCCAGCTGAAGTCTCTGATTTACTGGCTATCATTTTAGATCCACAACAAGGTGACACCATTTGCGATCCTGCTTGTGGCAGCGGCTCACTATTGATGAAGTGTGGTAAGCAAATACAAAAGAACTTTAACGGCTCCAAGCAGTATGCCCTATTTGGTCAAGAAGCCATTGGATCTACCTGGTCATTGGCTAAAATGAACATGTTCTTGCATGGTGAAGATAATCATCGCATTGAATGGGGCGACACTATTCGTAACCCTAAGCTATTGGATACCGCGCAAGGGAAAGAGGGTGGCTTACTGCACTTTGATATTGTCACCGCTAACCCACCGTTTAGCTTAGATAAATGGGGCTTTGAGGATGCCGAAAACGATCATTTTGGTCGTTTCCGCCGTGGTGTGCCACCTAAAACCAAAGGTGATTATGCGTTTATCTCACACATGATTGAAACCCTAAAGCCTGCGTCTAAAGGTAAACAAGGCGGACGCATGGGGGTAGTGGTACCACACGGGGTGTTATTTCGTGGATCAAGCGAGGGCAAAATCCGCAAGCAGCTCATTGATGAAAACTTGCTCGATACCGTGATTGGCTTACCTGAAAAATTGTTCTTCGGTACCGGTATTCCAGCGGCTATTCTTATTTTCAAAAAACACAAAGACGACCCTTCTCATAACAATAACGTATTGTTTATTGATGCCTCGCGTGAGTTTAAATCGGGCAAAAACCAGAATGTATTAACGCCTGAGAATATTCTAAAGATTGTTGATACCTACAAAGCCCGTGAAAGCGTGGATAAGTACGCTTACCTCGCCACAATTGAAGAAATAGCGGAGAACGATTACAACCTCAACATTCCGCGCTATGTCGATACCTTTGAGGAAGAAGCCGAGATTGATTTAATGGCCGTGCGCAGCGAGCGTTTGGCATTGCAAACCGAACTAGCTGAATTAGAGACGGAAATGGCGAAATATCTCGAAGAATTAGGCTACAAGGAACTGGGCTATGAATAAACCCACTGATAAGGTTTATGACCAACTCATCGACAGTATCACCACAACCTTTGTTCAAGGGCAGAAAAACACCTTTGTTGCGATCAATACCTGCTTGGTGATGACCTACTGGCATATTGGTCAGCATATTATTGAATTTGAGCAGCAAGGAGAAACGAGTGCTAAATATGGTCAGCAGCTACTCTCGACCCTAAGCCGAGACTTAAAACTCAAGCATGGCAAAGGCTTTAGCGTGAGTAACCTGCAGAGATTTCGTCAGTTTTATTTACTGAATAAAAATCATGCGACAGTGTCGCACAAATTGAGCTGGTCGCATCATGTAGAGCTTCTTAAAATTAGTGAGGGCATTAGCGCCTTGTTCTTGTTTTCTTGTGCTTTGCTTAGTAGTACTCTAACCGCTGCGGAGGAGCGGCGGGTGCCGCAGCTGGAGGTGAGCAATGATTTTGCCTAATGGATGGGGAAAAGGCACTATCGAAGATATTGCAAAAGTAACTTCGGGTGGAACGCCTAGTAAAAGTAAATCTGAATATTGGGAACTGGGAAGCATTCCATGGATTAGAACGACAGAAGTCCAAAACTGTATCCTTAACTCAATAGACACTAAGGTTTATATAACTAAAGAGGGTTTAAATAATTCATCAGCTAAATTATGTCCAAAAGGTACAATTCTTTTAGCTATGATCGGACAAGGGAAAACAAGAGGCCAAGTTGCATTGCTCCAATTTGAAGCTTCAACTAATCAGAACAGTGCTGCGATTATTTTAAAGCAAGATTATAACCCTGAATACTACTTTAACTTTTTATTAAGTGAGTATGAAAATATACGAAATTTAAGTAACTCAGCAGGCCAAAGTAATTTAAGTGGAGGGCTGGTAAAGACTATTAAGGTCCCAATCCCCCCACTCCCAGAACAATGCAAAATAGCCAATATTCTCTCCACGTGGGATAAGGCGATCACCACCACTGAAAAGCTGTTCGCAACCAGCAAACAGCAGAAAAAAGCCCTGATGCAGCAGCTGTTGACGGGCAAAAAGCGTTTACTCAGCACTTCAGCAACAGACGGGGCTGAAAAAGCAGTTGAAACGGGTAAGGCGTTTGAGGGCGAGTGGGAAGATGTGAAATTGGGGGATGTAGGCAAGTGCCTGACAGGCTTAACGTATTCTCCTAATGATGTTACCGATGAGGGAACATTAGTTTTACGCTCTTCAAATATTCAGGCAGGAAAGTTGTCTTTTCTCGATAATGTTTATGTTTCTTCTCTGATAAAAGATGAGTTGAGGACAAGAGTTGGAGATATCCTAATTTGTATTCGAAATGGCAGTAAAAACTTGATTGGTAAGAGTGCGTTGATAACAAATCAAGCAATTGGGCAAACGCATGGTGCCTTTATGACTTCGTTTCGTGGTAAATATCCAGAACTTGTATTTCAGCTGTTCCAAACATCAATGTTTTATCGGCAAGTAAATAAAAATCTCGGTGCAACAATCAATTCTATTAACACAAGTGATTTGTATAAATTTAGATTTTACATTCCAAAAGACGAACATGAAATAGTTAAAATTGCCTCTGTGCTCACCGCTGCCGATAAAGAGATCGAGCTGTTAAACGCTAAGCTGGCTCACTTCAAGCAAGAGAAAAAGGCCTTGATGCAGCAGTTGTTGACCGGTAAGCGTAGAGTGAAAATAGACAATACAGAGGCAGCTTAAGAGATATGGATATCACCGCATTAACATTTGATGAAAGAGATGAATTTAAGCGTAAAAGTATTGCTGAAAAAGTGATGTCGCTATTACAAGCCGACATAGATATTTCACCTATTGTTATCGATGGTAGTTGGGGGACGGGTAAAACTGAGTTTTGCCATAAACTCATAAATCTAATGAGCGATAATAATACGCATCATTTAATTTATATTGATGCGTTCAAAGCCGATCATGCAAATGAGCCATTGATGACTTTGCTTGCTGAAATAATTAAGGTTTTACCTGATGTCAATAAGCAAGGTTTTATGAAAAAAGCCTTGCCTGCTGTTCGTTATGGTCTAAAAACTATTGCTAAAGCGGGTGTTTCACATCTTTTAAGGCAGGACGTGGTTAATGTTGCAGATGACTTTGATAAGGAACTTCAGAAAACCGCAGATAAAGCCATTGATGCGACGATTGAATCAGTATTAAAAGATCATGTAAAAGCAGATCAAAATTTAAATGCGCTACAAACCGCACTCGCTGAAATTGCAGCGAACAAACCTATTATTTTATTTGTTGACGAACTTGATCGATGCAGACCAAATTTTGCTGTCGATATGCTTGAAATTATTAAACACACCTTTGATGTTGAAGGTGTTAGCTTTGTACTCATCACGAATACTCAGCAATTAAAAGCCGCTGTTAATCACTGCTATGGCGATGCAGTTGATGCCCAGCGTTACCTCGATAAGTTCTTGAAGTTCAGTTTTGCGTTACCTGAAGCCTTGTCACAAATCGGTTCTGATAAAGATTTGGCCTCAGTTAAGTACTTTACTCATTTAATACGCCAAAGTTCAATACTCGCACCAACTGAGTTATATCAAGAGCGTGACACTGGTTTTAAATTTGTTAAATCACTTATTACGGTTCGAGCTTTGTCTTTACGTGAGGTAGAAACCTTCGTCAGACACTTGGAAATTTATCAAACTTTAAATAGCGAGTCGGATGCTTTGGGACGTCAGGTGGATTACGTCTATCGATTTCCGTGTTTGGTTGCTGTCTACTTTCATTGCTTTTTTCCTAGCGTCGCCCGCTCAATATTACGCAAGAATATCGACTCAGCGCAGTTGGCTGGTTGCTTTGGTATTAACGACATGAGTCAACTGGTGAACGAAACTCCTCGTTCCGATTCCGTGCTGAAAGTTATTGCCATGATGCTGGTTTGGGACTGTGATAGAGCGTCGTCGTTATTTGCTGGGCCTGTAGAGCAAGAGCCTAGCCCGTGGGTGAAAGTGTTTCACTCTTATTTCAGTCAATCTCATTGGGGAATGCCAGATGAGGGCGGTTGTGTTGAGATTGTGGCACAAGCCCTTTCGGCTCTTAATTTGAACAATAATCCGTAGTTGGGGAAGATGATGACTAATCAAGTTTCACAGGCACCATTGGGGGAGTTTGTTTTATTTCAAACCGATGATGGACGTTCGCGGGTTGAGTGTCGATTTGAGGCAGATACCTTATGGCTTTCTCAGGCTGCGATGGCTGACTTATACGATAAGAATGTTCGAACCATCAATGAGCACCTTGGAAATATTTTTGCCGAGGGTGAGCTTGGACAAAATGCAACCATCCGGAAATTCCGGATAGTTCGTCAGGAGGGAACGCGGCAGGTTTCACGGGAGATCGACCATTACAGCCTTGAGGCCATTTTAGCTGTGGGTTACCGAGTTCGTTCGGTGCGAGGTACTCAGTTCCGTCAGTGGGCGACTCAGACGTTGCAAGAGTATTTAGTCAAAGGTTTTGTGATGGATGATGAGCGATTGAAAAATCCGCCCGTTGGTCATTCCACAGTGCCTGATTACTTTGATGAGATGTTGGAGCGGGTCCGCGATATTCGCGCCAGCGAGCGGCGTGTCTATCTGCGAGTGAAGGACATTTTCACTATGGCTGCTGATTATGAGCCGTCCAATCAGGAAACGACCCGTTTCTTCCAAATCATCCAAAATAAGCTGCACTTTGCGAGTACCCACATGACTGCGGCAGAATTGATAGCCAGCCGTGTAGATGTAACCAAACCCGATATGGGGTTAACCAGTTTTAAGGGTGAGGAAGTCCGTAAAACCGATGTCACGGTCGCGAAGAACTATCTGCAAGAAAATGAGATTAAAGAGCTAAATCGCATCGTGAATATGTGGCTAGATTTTGCTGAAGATCAGGCCCTAAGACGTAAGCAAGTTTTCTTGAGCGACTGGACTAATAAGCTAGATCAGTTCTTGGAGTTCAATGATCGTGACGTGCTAAGTGGTGCCGGGCACATCACTAAAAAAGATGCGGATGAGAAAGCTAAGCTGGTGTTTGATCGCTATGCAGAAAATCGACGACGTTTAAAGGAGTCAGAAGGTGGAAAAGCGAATATTGCAGCGCTGAGAGCCTTACTTAAGGATGGTAAGCGTGACAAATAATTTACCCAACTTCCTCGAAGAGCAAAGCGCTAAGATCCCCGCTCTCACACTACTGAGTAACTTAGGCTATACCTTCATTCCACCCAATGAATGCACGACTAAACGTGGCAATTTATCAACGGTAATTTTACCTGATGTACTGCGGGATGTGCTACAACACAAAACCTATTCGTTTATGGGTAAAACCCACAAGCTGTCCGATGCGGCAATGGACAAAATTGTTTATGAACTGGCTAACCCTGCGATGAATGAGGGGCTAAAAGCGGCGAATGAAAAACTCTATAACGCGCTAACTTACGGTATTAGTGTGACCGAATTTGTCGATAGCAAGAAAGCCAACCCCACCATTCAAGTGATTGACTGGGAAAACCCTGACAATAATCAATTTCATTTTACCGAAGAGATGGAAATCGACAATGCCCACGGCACAGGCAAGCGCATTCCTGATGTCGTCTGTTTTGTGAATGGTTTGCCTTGGGTGGTCATTGAAGCCAAGCGCCCCGACTCATCATCGGCGGGTAAACCGACGGTTGGCGAAGGCATTTCGCAGAATATTCGTAATCAGAAGGTGGATGAAATCCCGCACCTGTTTGCTTATAGCCAGTTATTACTCTCGATAAACGGGCATGAAGGCTTGTATGCGACTTGTGGCACGTCGGCGACGTTTTGGGCCAAATGGAAAGAAGAAGAGATCCCAGAATCGACTTTTGATCGCTTAAAGAACACGCCACTTTCTCAAAACAAACTGGATTTAATCTTTAACCATCGCTCCGCTAACGTGCGTGATGAGTATCTTTCCCTGATTACTGGCGGTGATTTAGTGGTGACGGGGCAAGATCGTTTATTGGTCTGCTTGCTACGCCCAGATCGCCTATTAGAGATGACGCGCCTTTATACCCTGTTCGATAAAAAAGTAGGGAAGATTGTCGCCCGTTATCAGCAAGTTTTTGGCATTAAAGCCTTGATTAAACGTGTGACTTCATTCGATAAGCAAGGCGCTCGTAATGGTGGCGTGATTTGGCATACCACAGGTTCGGGTAAATCCTTCACTATGGTATTTCTCTCTAAAGCCCTTATCTGGTTAAAAGAATTAGCCCAATGTCGGGTGGTGGTGGTTACTGACCGTGTCGATTTAGAAGATCAACTTGCGCGTACCTTTGCATCGGGTGGCGCGTTATCAGATAAAGATAGAAAGTCGGCCATGGCAACAACGGGTCGTCGTTTAGCGGAGCAGATAGGCAAAGGCAACGAGCGTATAATTTTCTCTATCATCAATAAATTTGGGACGGCGATTGAGCTACCAGAGTGTTACAACGATAGCCCTGATATCATTGTATTGGTCGATGAGGGCCATCGTAGTCAAAATGGTGAAAACAATATCCGCATGCAGCAAGCTCTGCCCAAAGCAGCGTATATTGGCTTTACGGGGACGCCATTGTTGCAAGATGATAAAACCGAAAACAAGTTTGGTAAAATCATCCACTCCTACACCATGCAGCAAGCGGTAGAAGATAAAACCGTAACACCCTTGTTATATGAAGAACGTATTGCTGATCTTAGTACCAATGATAAAGCGATTGATGCCTGGTTTGCCCGAATTACCGATAAACTTTCTGAAAATCAACGCACTGATCTTAATAGGAAGTTTGCTAAAAAGGGACAAATTTATCAAACTGAAGGTCGCATCGAGCTGATCGCCCATGATATTTCAGATCACTTCCAGAACTTCAAGCATCAAGGACTAAAAGGGCAACTTGCCTGTGACTCAAAAGCTTCTGCCATTCAATATAAGACGCTTTTGGATAGAATCGGAAAGGTGACTTCGGTTGTTGCAATGTCGGCGCCAGATCTGCGGGAAGGGCATGATACCGTTGATGCTGAAAGCAAAGATATTGTTCAGAACTGGTGGAAGGATAATGTCACTAATTCGCGTTTCGGTAATGATGAAAAAGCGTACACCAAACATATCATCAATGAATTTAGCAAAGATGAAGGTCCAGATCTCATGATTGTGATCGATAAGCTACTAACCGGCTTTGATGAACCGAAGAACACTGTGCTTTACATCGACAAACCTTTGAAGCAACACAACTTGATCCAAGCGATTGCCCGAGTTAACCGTTTACATGCTAACAAGCAGTTTGGTTATTTGATAGATTATCGAGGTATTTTAAAAGAACTCGATGCCACGATTGCTGATTATCAAGACTTAGCCGAGCGTACCCAAGGTGGCTTTGATATTGAAGATCTTAAAGGTTTATATAATCGGATGGAGACGGAATATAAGAAGCTTCCAGGCTTCTACAGCGATTTGTGGGCAACCTTTGAGAGTGTGCAAAACAAGCAAGATGGCCAAGCATTACGTCAAGTATTAACTCCGAAAATCGATATCATTGATGGTCAACTGACCGACACTAATCAGAAAAAACGTGAAGACTTTTATGCTTCACTCACCGCCTTTGCTAACTGTTTAAAAGTGGCATTGCAGTCTGCTAGTTACTTTGACGATAAGAGCTTTGATACGATTGACCCACAAACGGGTCTCGGTAGACGTGATTTGTATAAAAAGACGCTGACATCCATGTCTCAACTACGCAAACAAGTGCGTGAAGATGCCGAAGAAACGGTTAAGTATGATGACTATGCTGACAGCATACGCACTATGTTGGATAAGCATATTGGTGGCGTTGAAATTCAAGAATCTAAAGGCGTTTATCTGGTTGGCAATATGGGTAAAACCGCTACGCCTGAAGAGATGAGTGATGATGAAGCACGCAATAAAAAAGATGCTATTACAGGCCGCGTCACTAAGATGATTGAGCAAGATCTTGCTGACGACCCTTATGCGCAGGAATATTTCTCTAATTTGCTCAAGCAAGCAATCGCTCAAACGAAAGAGATGTTTGATGCTCCGGTGAAGCAATACCTGTTATTCGCTGATTTTGAAGAGCAAGTGAAAGAGCGTAATGTTGATGGCATTCCAACTGACCGATTTAGTGAGCTAAACCCTGCCGTTAAACGCCATGTGCAAGCCTATTACGGCTTGTTTTTAAAACATTTAGGCAGTGAAAATACCCTATCTGAAGATGAGTATTTTGATTCAGCCATGTTAATTGATGACATCGTCACAGCAGCCGTGGCTGAGTTTTCAATTAATCCGCAAGAGATTGAAAATCAAATAAGACGCAAGTTGCTGCCAGTGCTGTTTAAAACCATTGGTATGGATAAAGCCAAGATGGTGATTACTGACATTATCCAAATCACCCGTTTAGGTGTGGCGGGTTATCACTAATGACATCGATAAATGCCAGTGAAGTAGATAAAGAGGAGTACGGCTTTGTCTATGGCGATGAAGCGGTGACCTATGAGGTGGTTCGTCAGCCTCATACTGAAGGGAAAAAGCGTAAAATTACCATTAAGGTCCATCCTGATTGTAACCTTATTATTAATGCCCCAGACGATGCACTGCGCGAGGATATTCATGAAGCAGTAATGAAGCGAGCCAAATGGATAAATGATGCGTTAAGCAATTTTCGCACTCACCTTGAGAATGTTCAGCCAAAACACTATGTCAGCGGTGAAATGCAGTTTTATCTTGGGCGGCGTTATGTGCTCAAAGTCGTTGAAGAACCAGAAGGGATTTCAAACGTTAAAATGACCCGAGGCAAGTTGTTGGTTACCTTGAAGCGCTTTAATGAAGATAAACAAACCTTGATCAAAACCTTAGTGTCAAAATGGTACAAAGTACGGGCTGAACGGGCTTTTCATCAACGTTTAGCTGAACTTCTACCCCAAGCTACATGGGTTACTGGTATTCCAAGTTTTCGAGTGTTATCGATGGCAAAGCAATGGGGAAGCTGTTCAGCAAAGGGAAGCTTGATGCTCAACCCTCACCTGATTAAAGCGCCTAAAGAATGTATTGATTACGTGATCTTGCATGAGCTTTGCCATATTGCAGAGCACAATCATAGTGAACGTTTCTGGCGTTTACTTTCAAGCGTAATGCCCCATTGGAAAGATGTTAAAAGCCGTTTAGATGGTATGGCTGAATTGTATTTGAATGAATAATCAGAGCAAGTGATTTTTATATTTTATTCATTTCGGAGTTTGAGAAATAATGTTAGATGAAATGGGTTTTAACGTTATTGATCTAAATGATTCCTGTCAATTTCACTCGCTAGCTTGATAACGGTGCCACATCATGACAAACAAGCTTAAATCGAAGAAACACACTGCTTTTTTACTGTTATATTCCCCATCGAAGTAGCTTATATGATTAAATCAAAAATTGCGTGATTAAGGCATGGCGGTTTCTTAACGTCCATGTTACCACCGCATTTGCGAATCCCTTCACATCAGTGCCGCAATAGCTTTAGTTGAGATAGGGATGACGAATATGAGGCGATAGCGATTATTGTTCATTTAATGATGAAGCGTTTTACTTCGTCAGGGGCTGCAGGACTCTTTATCTCACAATCAGCAAGAGGGGATTGAAGTGGTTCCCCTTTTGGCCCACTCTCAATGACAGGAAGGAGTGGGAGCTCACGACCTTCCATTAAGCACCGCTTAATCTCCAAGTTCCCCGTGTGAATGGATATTCACTACGTCCACGAAGTTAACCCCACCGCAGGTGATAGATAAAGGTTTACTAGGACGAACCGTCCTTCTTCCCCCACTTTTTATTGCAAGAAGAAATGGGAATCCTCGACCTTTCATTAAGCTACAACAACCCTATATTCCAACTTCGAAGATTAACGCTTGTAAAATCGCATGTAGATGCGGCTGTGACCGTTGATGGCAGGGATGCCATCGTCGAACTTACATGGACGTACTGGCAGTGTGTCACCGAAGTATCGACATAAAAGCCTGCGGCAGCAATGAGTTTGAATACGATTACCAATAGCAAGACACTTTCCAATATCTACATGGCCAGACGTTAATCTATGGCTTGCCCTTAGTGTGGATGGAAATCTACGAACTTAGCCCTACCACAGGCGATAGCAAAACCTTATGAATACACCTTATCCAGAAATGTCATCAGCATTTCTGTCACAAACTGGGGTTGCTCGAGGTTGGAGATGTGTCCGGCATTGGGAATTTGAATGAGCTGCGCGCCAGTAATACAGTCTTGCATAAGGTATGACTCAAGCATGGATCGGGGCTTATCTTCGCTGCCAACAGCAATGAGGACGGGTAAGGTAAATTTGTCGAGTTCGTCAATTTGATCGCGACGAGAAAAGACGATTTTCCCCACGCGGGCGATTTCTAGTGCTTGTTCGCCTTTGAGGCTGGAGAGATGCTGTTTAAAAGCCTTAACCAATTCGGGTGAGTCTTGGTTGGCATTGTTAGCAAAAAATAATGGGGTGATTGCTTCAATGATAGGCTCTGGAACCGCTTGATGTTGTGTAATAATATCGAGCATATGAAAGTATTTTTTATGGGTCACTTCAGGCTCTAAACCGACAAAGGTGTCCATTAACACTAACGCATTAACGCGGCTGGGCACGAGGGTGGTTAATTCTGCTCCCCACATGCCACCGACGGATAACCCTACAATAGAGAATTGATCTATGTCTAAATGATCCATCAATGCGAGCAGTTGCTGGGCGTAATCCTTTAGCGTACGGGTTATTTTGGGCGCGGAATCAGACTGACCATGACCCCAAAAGTCAGGAACAATGCAGCGATACTGCTGACTAAGCGCCTCGATTTGCGGTGCCCACATATGGCTGTCCCATAAAAAACTGTGACCAAACAATATAACGGGCCCTTGGCCGATATCCTGATAAGCCATTTGGTGATCATTAACAGTAAATTTATTCATTTCTCTACACTCTCTATTCAGCAGCTCTACTCATAGGTTTGACATATAGGGCTATTTTTATTTATCACAAGATTAGCATTACTACAGCTTGATAACATCTTGAAGTATCACTGGTATATATCCAAACCCGTTAAGTATACGACTCTCTATGATGCACTTGATATTTTTTTGCTCAATGACTGAGCTTTATTTTAATGTGATCCTATCGGTCAATATCAGAGCTAAGCTTGATATGGTACAGGCATACGATGGAATAGGGATGGAAATGAAAGCTTCAGATCTGTTAGTTAAAGCGTTAGAAAACGAAGGTGTAGAGTATATTTTTGCGGTACCTGGTGAAGAAAACCTTGATGTCGTTGAGTCTTTAAAAGACTCTTCAATCGAGCTTGTAGTGACTCGTCATGAGCAGGGTGCTGGATTTATGGCGGCGACTTATGGGCGATTAACGGGGAGAGCGGGTGTTTGTATGGCGACATTAGGGCCTGGTGCGACTAATTTATCGACGCCTGCAGCTTATGCCTATTTAGGGGCTTTTCCATTGATAATGATCACTGGTCAGAAACCGATTAAGGCATCGAAACAAGGTCAATTTCAAATTATTGATATAGTGAAACTTTATGAACCAATTTGTAAGCTAAGCAAACAAATAGTGAATGGTAATACTATTCCATCCTTAGTCAGAGAGGCTTTTAGGCGAGCCGAAGAGGAACGTCCCGGAACGGTTCTTTTAGAGTTACCAGAAGATATCGCCGCAGAAGACACCGATGCTAACGTCATTCAAGCCAGTGTTCGCCAATATGCTGTTGCAGATGAGTTTGTTTTGAATGAGGCTGTTAAGAAGATTAAAGCAGCGAAAATGCCATTAATCTTATTGGGCGCGGCCGCAAATAGGAAAACATCATGGAAAGCCTTAGAGCACTTTGCTCGAAACACGGGTATTTACTTCTTTAATACGCAAATGGGTAAAGGCGTTGCAGACGAGCGTTGTGATTTTTTTATAGGCACTGCTGCACTTTCAGATAATGACTATCTACATTGCGCAGTCGCTAAAGCCGATTTAATTCTTAACATTGGCCATGACGTGGTTGAGAAGCCTCCCTTCTTAATGTCTGATAACGATAAAATGGTGATCCACTTAAACTATAAATCAGCGCAAGTTGATGAAGTGTATTTTCCTCAACTTGAGCTGGTTGGTGATATTAGCCTAACGATTGAAAAGCTTAGCTTGAAATTAGCGGGTTGGAAATGTGGACCCATGGACTACTTTAAGCTAGTGAAGCAAGAGGTTGAACGGCATATTGTAGAGGGGAGTGAAGACGATTCTTTTCCTATTATACCGCAGCGATTTGTTGCTGATACGCGAAAGGCAATGGGAGAGAATGGCATTATTGCCTTAGATAATGGCATTTATAAAATTTGGTTTGCGCGTAATTACAAAGCCTATTATCCCAATACAGTATTGTTAGATAATGCATTAGCGACGATGGGAGCCGGCTTATCTTCTGCAATGATGACGGCTAAATTGAATCCGGATAAGCGTGTTTTAGCCATTTGTGGTGACGGGGGATTTATGATGAATTCTCAGGAAATTGAAACGGCACTCAGAATGGATCTCAATCTGGTGGTGATGATACTGAATGACAATGCTTATGGGATGATCAGATGGAAACAACAATTGGCAGGTTTTACTGATTGGGGATTAGAATTTACGAATCCAGATTTTGTTAAATATGCAGAGGCTTATGGCGCAAAAGGTCACCTTGTTACCAGCGCTGCAAGTTTGGTAAGTACGCTGGACAATGCTTTTGTGCAGGGAGGATTGCATATTGTTGAAGTGCCGGTTGATTACTCAGCCAATGTGTCCGTCCTCATTGAAGAACTTGCTACAAAGGTACGTTTACTACGAAATAAATAACAGTTGAAAACGCTGATGATATTAAGCAAAAATTTGAATGTAACTATATACCCGCAATACTCACTCTATGCACTTTATCCTTTTGTAAGAGTGAGACTGAGGGATCAATAGTGCCTTGGTCATTAGTGGTAGCCGCTATGACTATGTTTCATATATGGCCTTAGGCAATCGTTTTCTTACGGGCAATGACATCATTTAATATCCTTTGCATTAAACAGATATCAAGTCTTTGCTTCAGACTTCACCTAGGTCGTGATCCCGCTCTTTGTTTACTCTAAGGGCTGAGCAGTGGGTGTATCTTTTATCGATTGTTAACCTAGACAGATAAACCTTTATTTTTTGCAAGCGCCCTTCCGAATAAGCTATTCAAGTTAATAGGCTTAACAGTTCAATTATTTGACATTACGGTAAAGCTTAGGCCATAGTGTTGATACACCTGTTAATTTGGTGGTTTGCGCTGGGTGGTATTAATTTTCTTTATTTATTAAAAGGTTGTTTAGCTCCCTCTAATAAGTTTGGGTTGGCGGGCTTTTCTTTTTGTGTTTCTGTGTAACAAACTGGCTGCTGCTATGTGGTTGAAAATAAGAGGCCAGTGAACACAATATAAATAATAGGTAGTCTATGCAGTTTTTTACTATAGATGCTAAAAAGTGTTTAGAAAGCAATGATATTCTCACGGCCGTTAGTGATAAGGATGCCGTTTATGCGACGAAAATTGCGCATTATCTTGTACAAACAGAACGTTGGCTTAAGCAGTATTTAGCGAGACCTCATCTAGAGCTTGGGCGTAAAGGGCCCGTTTGTCCTTTTGTGCCTGCCGCGCTTAATAAGCGCAAAGCATTAGCCTCTTACTTATTGTACGACTCCCATACTGAAGATGCTGATATTGAGTCGCAACTGTTGCAATACGGGGCGTATTTCAGGCTATTACCTGAAAGCCACCTTAATACGATTGTGATTGTGATGGTGAATAAAGAGCAAGGGGATGAGGTGGGTGCAAGTATCGTTGAGCGGGTGCAACGCTCTCTCAAATCAGAATTTATGTCTTATGACAATATGATAGGGCAGTTTTACTCGCAATGTCCTGTCAGCGGCTTACACAATGATGCCTTTTATCCTTTTGACTCAGAATTACCCATGATAGGGATCCGCCACATTATGCCGCAAGATCTCGTGTTTGTGAGTGATGATAGCGAACACACTAAAATTTATCTTGAGCGACATAATATTTTTAATAAAGAGCAATTGATGGGCGTTCTTGCGTCTGTTGGTATGGCTAAAAATGAAAATGTATTACGCCATGTGGATGCTATTTATACTCAAGCCACTTGAAAGTGGATGTTTTCAGAGCCTGTAAAATGCTTAATTCAAGGTGCATTATCGCAAGAATGCTTATTGTCTTTTAAGGTGATGTAACGTAGACGTTAGCGTTTTTACGGACCCCAACGGGCTGACTCTGACAATTAAAGAGGAACGTCTTTTATGCCGCGTGACAGAACATAAAGTGAGAATGCTAGGCACTCTGCTCAAGAAGACCGTCATGGTCGTTCACTCACATCCATGTGATCACGACATTTGTTATCTGACCTATATGGATATAGGGAATGTCTTATTATTGTCTGGAGCAATAAAGACCTTAAACATCAGATGGCGGGAATGTCATTAATGCAGGAGCAATTAACGACCTTGCCTACAAGACTGTTAATTTCAGCTGAATTCTGCATCTTCAAGTAGCGTGGGATATGCGAACTGAAGCAATCAAAATCACCTGAAATTGCTGGGATTTGAAAGTATTGGTTTCAGATCTGTTTAGCGAATTCATTCCCTTTTCTATTGTTTAATCAGATAGGTTATTTATGACTCTTTTTCCTAATATTCTCGATGACATTCATTATATGCCAATGGCGTTTTCTCACCTTAATGAAGTGGCTGACATTCTGACCTCGGCTTTCATTAGTTTTGAACCCGGCGCGATAGCACTGAATATCTCTAAACCCCAAATGCTCGATTTTGTTCATAGTGTCTGTTTGATTATTTTGCCGCAAAAATTGAGTATTGTGGCGATAGATAAACAGGATAACAACCGTGTTGTCGCTGCCTTTATTGCCCATGACATGCAGGATGACTTATCCAGTGTCAATGTGTGTGAACCTCTACTGCCCATGATGGCAATGATTGACGAAGCCATAAGTGATGTTAAACCTCAGGAGAATAAAAAGACCCTTGATCAATTAATGATTGGGGTTGATTTAGCTTATGCAGGGCGTGGAATTGCTGTTCATTTAATTGACTTGGCGCGAAGGCAAGCGGTTTCATTAGGCTATGAGCGCTTTGTGGGGGTGATTACCTCTCCGGTGACCTACCATATTGCTGAGCAAGTGAATGCCGATGGGCATCATCATTTTGTTGAAAAAAAATATGCTGATTTCAGATTCGAAGGTCAGGAAGTCTTTAAAGACATTAATGAGAAAATGCCAGCGGCACTAAAATGGCGAGGAGATCCTGTTTATGGCGTGTTAGTGCAAGATTTTAGCCAGCCTATTCGTGAAAAGCCTGATTTAAAGATTGAAAGTGAGTATCGAACCTTATTAGCAGATATTAAGAGTCGTAAGCGTCAGATGTTGGGTAAGCCTGGTAATATGGCATTTGATTTTTCATCCTTGAGCGACGCGCTGGAAGTGTTAATGAATAATAGTGGCGATCCTTTTTGCCCTTCTTCGCACAGATTAAGCACTAAAGGCTTCGAGAGAAAAGTGATTTACTTTTTTGCTAAGCAATATGGTTTAACGCAGGAAGACACATACGGTTATGTGACCAGTGGTGGTACAGAGGCCATGGAATATGGCTTGCTTAAAGGCTTTAAACAATTCCCTGATGCTTGTGTGTTGATGTCAGAGGAAAGCCACTATAGTGCCACTAGCATCGTTGAAAAATATGCCAAGCAATATCATGTGTTGCCCTGTTTAAGTAATGGTGAAATGGACTACGAGGCACTAGAAGATAAACTAACACAAATTGAAGGGCCCGTGGTGGTGTTGGCCAATATCGGTACGACGATGCGGGGTGCTATCGATGATGTGCTGCAGATAAAAAAAATATTAGCCGATAAGCCGCATTTTATTCATGCTGATGCAGCATTGCATGGCAGTTTCTTGCCCTTTTTACCTAAGGCTTACGGTGCGGTGCCGCTTAAGATAGGTCAGGATGTTGATGCTCTATCGATTAGCTTGCATAAATTTTTAGGCAATATCACCCCTGCGGGCTTAGTGTTAACGCAAAAACAACAGAGTAATTCGGTCACGACGCAAGCATTTGTGGAGTATATTGCCAGTGAAAATAATACATTAACGTGTTCTCGTTCGGGGCTTGCAGCCTTGTTAGCCGCTTATCGAATCGATACATTAAAAGAAAGCGGCATTAAAGAACAGGCCATGCGTTGTGTGGATTTAGCGCATTATTTACAGGAGCAATTAAGGGCTATCGGTATTGATGCACAATTAAATAATGCTTCTAATATTGTATACATGCCAGCGCCGAATGCGGCGATCTGTAAAAAATGGATGTTACCCGTGGCACAAGGCATGTCCCATGTGGTGGTGATGCCCCATGCGGATAAAAGCTTACTCGATGAGTTTATTGGTGAGGTGACGCGCTCGGTTAATTTTTGATGCTTAAGTGACATTGCTTAGAGTGTCTTGGTAAGCAGTGTTACTGATTTTCTTTATTAGTTAATTTATTAATAACGTTAATGTTATTGGTGTTATCCTTTACTGGTTAACACCACTATGAATAAAAAGGAATGTTTAAAGTGAAAAAGAGAGTGGCTTTATTCGGTTTGTTATCCATGTTGATATCAATACCCGCATTTGCAGGTGATGAAACCACTTACTCTTATTGTCGCATCACCCAATATGCGTCCAATGCCATTTAGGGTTGCATTTCATCTGGAGAATGGGGCATCTTTTCGAGCCAAGTAACCTATCAAATTCATTCGATAGGTTACTTGGCTTTTTATGGTGTATATTTTGATTTTGTTGCTTTAGATAAAGATCGGGATGATGATTTTTTCATGCCTACCTTACGATTACTGATTACACTAGTGATACAGATTAAATATGACAATACAGGGATACCATGACTTTCAAAATGAACTCCCCGCAGGGGAAATGTATTTTAGCTATGGTACGAGAAGGCGATTTTGCCCACCCTGGGGAAGAGTTGGCGATTATTGATGCTGTGATGGGTTTACCCAAAGAGAAGATTAACAACGTATTGGATTTAGGTTGCGGTCGTGGCGGGACGGCAAATTGGTTTCATTCCAATGATTGGGGCAAGCTCGTTGGTGTCGATATTGATGAGGTGTCTATCCAGTATGCGAAGCGGCAATATCCAGATGTGTTGTTTTATTCGCTAGATGTGTTGTCACTTACTGATATCGGGAGGGATAATTTCGATCTCATTTATTTGTTTAATGTCTTTTACTCATTAAGCGATCAACAACAATCCTTAAAGATGATTAGGCAGCAGTGTCAAAGAGGCGCGCATTTGCTTATTTGTGATTATACCCTTAAGAAAGAACAGCTCCTTCCAAAAAGTTTGGGCAGCGAAATAGGCCAACCTATTGCACTGGATACTATCTCGTCTTGGTTAGCACAAAGTCATTGGCAGCTAATTCGCCTCGAGGATTGGACGGGTAATTACATTAAGGCTTATATTCACTTTATAGCAAAACTTGCAAGCAAACGTGAGGCCATTATTAGCTTATTTGATGAAGCTTGGTATCAGTATACTTTGACTTGGTATCAAACTTTGTTGATGGCGTTAGAAGCGGGGCAAATTGGTGGGGGCAAATTTATCATCAGAGCGGTATAGTCATAATGGCGCTAATAGTCTGTTGCTCGGCTTGTTTGTGGGGAGGGGCGAGATTGCTCATACTCATTAGTGTTCATTTAAGCTACAATGTGACTTTCTTAATAACGCATCTTTTTTATGTCGCTTAACTCATTAATCAAATCCAAAACGAAACCTTTAGCCAAACCTATTATGACACAGATAATGAAATCTTCTGCTTCTTTAAAAGCTTATAATACATTCGGGATCGATCATGCTTGCATGTCCTTGCATGAGATAAGTGATAAAGCAGAGTTGATTTCGACTTGCCTTGAGCTTTATCGTCAAGACTTACCTGTGTTGATCTTAGGTGGTGGCAGTAATATTGTGCTGGTGGACGATTATCAAGGGCATGTGGTGAGAATATTAACCAAAGGCATCAAGATTGAAGAAGATGAAACGTATTTTTACTTACGGGTTGAAGCCGGTGAGAATTGGCATGATTTGGTGAGTCTATGTGTAGATAATGATATTGGTGGTATTGAAAATTTGGCCTTGATCCCTGGCACGGTAGGCGCTGCACCTATTCAAAATATTGGTGCCTATGGTATTGAATTTGGTGATATATGTGACTGGGTTGAGTATCTTGATTTATCATCAGGTGAGCTGAAATGTCTATCGGGTTTTGAATGTCATTTCACTTATCGAGAATCTATTTTTAAAGGGAAATTAAAAGGACAAGTTATGATAACCGCTGTGGGAATAAAGCTGGCGAAAGAGTGGCAGCCCATTTTGGCTTATGGTCCATTAAGCTCCTTAGCGAAAGGGGGGATTGAACCTAGGCATGTGTTTGATTATGTTTGTCAGCTTAGGCGGGAAAAATTACCCGATCCATTAGTGTTAGGCAATGCGGGTAGTTTTTTTAAAAATCCGGTGGTGCCTGTCGCAACTTTTGAGCGTTTACGGGATCATTATCCGGATATTGTGGCTTTTCAGATGGGCAGTCAAGAGATGAAGTTAGCCGCAGCGTGGCTGATCGATAAAGCGGGATTAAAAGGAATGAGCTGTGCTGATGCCAGTGTACATGAGCAGCAAGCGTTAGTGCTCGTTAATAATGGGGCTGCGACGGGCCGTGATGTATGTCAATTGGCCGATTTAATCATTGATCGCATTGTGCAATTATTTGGTATCCAACTTGAGCCTGAACCTCGTATCATTGGTGCAACAGGTGAAATAAACAAAGGATAAAAGACATGATCGATCATTGGGCGAGAAAAAGACAAATATTAATGGCATTAGCCGATGAAAATTTTGTGTCTGGTGAAATCCTTGCGCAACTTTTAGGTATTTCACGTACGGCCATTGCCAATCACATCAGTGCGCTTGAAGAATATGGTGTGGATATTTATAGCGTGAAAGGTAAAGGTTATAAATTGGTTAATTTGGTGTATTTGGTCGATGAAGAAAAGCTAACGGCTGCGACACATAATCGCTGCTTTTATTTTAATGAACTGGGTAGCACTAATGCTTTTTTATTAAAACATATGGATGAGCTAAAGTCGGGTGATATTTGTGTGTCTGAATATCAATCTGCTGGCAGAGGACGGCGAGGGCGGACTTGGTTTTCCCCTTACGGTTGTCATTTATATACCTCAATATTTTGGTCTTTTCCACAAGGAATGGCGCAAGCCATGGGATTGAGCTTAGTGGTAGCTTGTTCACTGGTCAAAGTGTTGGAAGCATTTGGAGTGAGTGGATTAGGGGTTAAATGGCCTAATGATATTTATCTTAACCACAAAAAATTAGCTGGCGTATTAGTTGAAATGAGTGGTCAAACCGACAGTGAATGCAATGTGGTTATTGGCATTGGCATTAATATGGCGATGCCTAATGCACAAGGGGATGCGATTGGTCAGCCTTGGAGTGACTTATCTGAACTTGAACATAAACCCAGTAAAACGGATTTGGTGATTGCGTTACAAAAGCAGTTATTCACTGATTTACGTTTGTTTGAGGCGCAAGGGTTAGTTGCCTTTATGGTACGTTGGCAAGCGGCGGATTTGTTCCTTAATCAAGCGGTCATTTTATCGATGGCCAGTAATCATGTGTCGGGGATCTGTAAAGGGATTGATGATAAAGGTGCTATTTTATTGGAAACGACTCAGGGCCTTGAAGCTTATGTTGGCGGAGAAATTAGCTTGCGCAGTGCAAGCTAATGGTTTGTTAATACTTTTTCAAGCCACTACTTTCTCAAGAGCACCTGATCCATTAAATGATCGGGTCCTTTCTGTAAAATTAAATGCGCTCTATCGCGAGTGGGCTCAATATTAAGCTGTAAGTTTGGTCCGTTAATACTATCCCAAATATTCGAGGCGATTTGAACGGACTCTTCATCGCTGAGATGGGAGTAGTGGTGGAAATAAGACTTAGGATTGGCGAAAGCCCCTTTTCTAAATTGCAGGAATCGCTCTACATACCATTGTTTTAATAACGATTTGCTGGAATCGACATACACCGAGAAGTCGACGAAGTCTGATAAAAAAGGGCGTTTGGTGTCGAAAGTTGAGTCTTGCCCCGTTTGTAATACATTTAATCCTTCAAGAATCAAAATATCAGGTTGGTTAATGACTTGATATTGATGGGGGATCCTATCGTAAGTAATGTGTGAATATAACGGAGCATTTACGGAAGCATCACCCGACTTAATTTGAGTGATGAACTCAATAAGCAATTTCATATCATAACTTTCAGGAAACCCTTTACGTTGTAGTAAGCCCCGTCTTTTGAGCTCGGATAAAGGGTACAAAAAGCCATCGGTGGTAATTAAGTCTACTTGTGGGTGTTCTGGCCACTGGCGTAATAAGGCTTGTAAAATTCTCGCCGTAGTACTTTTTCCTACGGCAACACTGCCGGCAATACTGATAATATAAGGTCTTTTAGGTGGAGTGTGACCTAAAAACTGATTAAGTGTGAGTCCGCGTTGTTGTTTAGCACCTACAATCAAATTTAATAATCGGCTGAGTGGCAAATAGATGTCAGTGACTTCCGTAAGAGAAATCTTCTCATTGATACCGCGTAAATTTGCAAGATCGGTTTCATTCAATGTTAAGGGGACTGAATTGCGTAACTCTGCCCATTGGACCCTTTGAAAAGCAAGGTAAAGCGCATTGTGAATTTGATTTGCCGATGTCATAACTTTATTCTCCTTAGGCAAGGCACATTACACTATGATTTTATGGGGAACAAGAATAAAGCGGAGATTGAGAGGGGTAAGATGTTTCTTGCTGTGAAAGTGATGTGTTTTTAAACTGAAAAGTCGATTTTAGGACAAAAAAACATCGATTAACACTTTTTTTTAATAAAAATACAATTTAGCTATTGCACTTATGCTCAGACTTCCATAATATCCGCTACCGAAATGATACGCCGGTATAGCTCAGTTGGTAGAGCAACTGACTTGTAATCAGTAGGTCCCGAGTTCGACTCTTGGTGCCGGCACCACATTTCATCGGAGGGGTTCCCGAGTGGCCAAAGGGATCAGACTGTAAATCTGACGGCTCAGCCTTCGAAGGTTCGAATCCTTCTCCCTCCACCATTTTTATAATGGGTAGTTAGGTAACCTTAAAGTAGGTTGCGCGGATGTCGTATAATGGTATTACTCCAGCCTTCCAAGCTGATAACGCGGGTTCGATTCCCGCCATCCGCTCCAATTATGATTTGTGCTCATTCTGTCGAGCACGCTCTTAAGCAGGGCGAGGCCATCAGTTTCACACCTATCAACAACTCTTCTTTATCATTTTCTAATTATTCAAATCAACCGATTCGATACCATTCAATGCATCGGATTTTTTATCATATTTGAAGTTTCATCACCAAGTACTTTGGATTGGGGCAATACCATGGCTAAAGAAAAATTCGAACGTAGTAAACCTCACGTAAATGTAGGTACAATTGGTCACGTCGACCATGGTAAAACTACACTAACTGCTGCTATTTCTGCAGTTTTAAGTAAGACTTATGGTGGTGACGTTAAAGACTTCGCACAAATCGATAACGCTCCAGAAGAGCGTGAGCGT
>NZ_JAKIKS010000060.1 GCF_023284005.1 Shewanella surugensis | reverse complement strand
GCTGGAGGAAAGCAAAAGTGACAGAGAATAAAAAATCCGAAGATTTTGCACAATGCATGAAAGAACTTGTTGATGAACACTACCCTGATGCTGATAAAGTGCATGTGGTAATGGACAATTATGGTACGCATAAAGCGGGCTCACTATACAAAGCTTTTAACGCGGAAGAAGCATTAAGGATCTTGAATCGTTTAGCGTTTCATTTCACGCCAAAGCATGCCAGTTGGCTGAATATGGTAGAGATTGAAATAGGTAATATGAACCAACAATGCCTCAACCGCCGAATAGGAGATTGGGAGGAGTTGGAGTCAGAACTCGCTGCGTGGGGAAATCGTAGAAACGAAGAAAAAGCATCGATAAACTGGATGTTTAATGTTGATAAGGCGCGCGAGAAATTCACACGCGCCTATGAACAGCTCAATCAATCATAATTAATGAGCCAAGGTACTAGAATACATTTGTGTCACTCGTTTAGCACTCTCGTAAAGTTATTCCAGGCATCACAAACGCTATCGACCATGTCTTCGTAAACTATAAACACTCTATTGGCGAGACAATGCTGATGCATCCAACTCTATACTTTCTCGATAGAATTAAGCTCAGGTGAATAGGGCGGCAATTTGATGATGCTGACCCTTTTTGAATTCATCAACAATGTAATCGGTATGACAGCCTGCACCATCTATGATCATGACTGCGTGTCGCTCTGCTTCTTTGCTTGTCCACAGTATCACTTGTGAGTGGATGATGACGCTAATGACTGTTATATTGCTTCTAGGATTTTATTAATAATGGGTTTATTGGCCTCAGGAAAATCATAATTGTTAAGGTCGTGTTTGGCTACCCAAGTAATTTCTTGACCTTCAAGGCCTACGGCAATACCGGTAAAATCTTTTACCCAATGAATATCGAGCTTGACTTGCTTGTCAGGATAATCATGGCTAATTTCCATCAATGGACTGGTTTGATTAATATCAAGGTCGACTTCTTCTTTTAGCTCTCTGGTTAAAGCTTGACTAACGGTTTCGTCAGGCTCTACTTTTCCACCAGGAAATTCCCATTTCCCACCTTGATGCAAATGTGCATGACGTTTTGCGACTAAAACTTGCTCTTGTTCATTGATAATAACGCCTACAGCGACATGAATTCTTTTATTCATATGGGGTCAAATTTATTCCTGTTTAAAAAAGTCAGCTTCATCATAACCAAGATCGTCTAACATATCGGCATCAAACTCTGGTTTTACTGGGATGGCATGTTTTTCTGAGGCCCAATCACCAAGATCGATAAGTTTACAGCGTTCGCTGCAAAAAGGTTTAAAGGGTGAAGTGTCATCCCAATTGACAATGTGTTGGCAAGTTGGGCAAGTAACCGTAAGTGACATGTTTAATTAAACTCGCTAGTAGCTAAAAGTTCTGAAGCAGTATTTTATACCCAAAATCGAATGAATAGGTGAAAAACTGCATTCACTTATTCATTAAATCTTATTATGAATGTTACACTTTGTATTTTCTAAGGGCAAGTTGCTAACTGAAAAGGAATATTTTCACTTGCATGTTTTTGGTTATCAAACTGCATAAAATGAATAGCATATCGATTCTTATGCCCGCTAATAGTTGGATAGCATTGATTTATAGGGTCGAGTTTTATTCGGACTAAAGATAAAGGATGCTCACTATGGGCTTGAAAAAAGCCATCGGTAGCGGATTGTTCTTCGTAATGACTTTGCTGCCGAGTGATTGCTAAGAGTAGTTTTATCGGGGTTAATAAGTCGGAGAATTGTGCTTTCCAGCTTTGGTATTCTTCCTGCCTTTGTGGCCAAGGTTTTTCCAGCCAAAAATGTAATTGAGGGAGATCGAAATTACAGCAGGCTCCTGGCATACTATATCTTTGCCTTAATGTACTTAAAAAGCGGTCGTGTTTAATACGGATCCCTGGGCGCTCAGCAATCTTAAGTTTACTTCGGCTTTGTTTAATCGCTGAAATAGGATCGGGAATAGAGGCTATTAAAGGAACATCATTGGTTGACCATTGAGCGAGTTGCCTGTCGAGATCTTTTAGTACTTCTCCACGGTAATCGCAGCGTTCGGTTAATTCACATAAGGAAAAAAGGGGATCGAAGCATCGAGATTGATGATCTTCATCTCGATTTTCTTGTAGTTGTTGATCCAGATATTCTAAGCGTAAATAGCTGCGGATCTTTTCATTTAATGGGTGTTCAAATATTAATTTATTCATGATGTATGATCTACACTGCTTGCCAGCATTAAATAAGTGGCATGTAATTTTGCCACTTGTTCCTTAAGTGTAGATTGATTTCCTTGGTTGTTGATAACATCATGCGCTCTTGACAGCTTGTCGCCCCTACTCATTTGACTAGCGATGATATTGTCTATTTGTGTTTCAGTCACTGCATCACGGAGCATAGTACGCTCTTTTTGTAACTCAGGTGTCACATCGATCACTAAAGTACGATTAACTCTTGCGTCTAATCCATTTTCAAAAAGTAATGGCACGACCATAATGACATAGTTTGATGTGGCCAAATCTACTTGGTGCTGTATTTCTGCGCGGATCATGGGATGTAATAATGCATCTAACCACTCTCGCTCAGAAGGATGAGTGAAAATGATCTCTCTTAACTTACATCTGTTGAGAAAGCCTGTTTCTAAAAGAATATTGTTTCCGAAGTGATCGCTTATTTGAGCTAACCCCTCGGATCCTAGATCAACGACTTGTCTTGCAATGACATCGGCATCAATTAGAGTGATACCGCAATCGGCAAAAAGGTTGGCAACGGTTGTTTTCCCACTTCCTATCCCACCCGTTAAACCTACTATAAATTTAGACATAATTATTTTCTTATTGTTATAAATAGGACAAATATCTATTAAGTAGTGGCCCGCCCCAGATCATAGCTATCCAACCCGCAGCGGCAAGATAAGGTCCAAAAGGGATGGCTTGACTATATTTTTTTTGTTTAGTGATTATCATCAAAATACCCACCGCTGCACCAACAACAGATGATAGTAAGATGATAATAGGTAGCATTTGCCAACCCATCCATGCTCCTAATACGGCTAACAGTTTGAAATCTCCGTAACCCATGCCTTCTTTATTAGTGAGCAATTTGAATCCCCAGTAGACGAACCAAAGACTGAGATATCCGGCAATAGCGCCTAAGATGGCATCGTGTAATGACACAAATCCCATGTTTAAATTAACGATGATACCGAGCCAGAGTAAGGGTAGTGTCATTTGATCGGGCAGTAACATTTCATCAATATCAATTGCTGTGAGGACAATTAAGCTGAGTGTCAGTATGGCTGAAAAAATGAATTGGCTTGTGGGACCATAGTGCCAAGCAAGAAAAGCGATGAGTCCAGCACTAATGAATTCAATGAAGGGATAGCGCGCTGAAATAGGTGTTTGGCATTGTGGGCATCGGCCTTTTAAGATGAACCAGCTGAAGATTGGAATATTTTGATGAGATTTAATGTGAGCATGGCAATTAGGGCAGCTTGAAGCAGGGATGGCTAAATTATAGCGTTGGGGGAATTCATCAATAGGATCAGTTAAATCTTGCTGGTGTTGCTTTGAAATATTTGGGTGGTATTGAGATAAGTACTCGTTACATTCTTGCTGCCATTGACGCTTCATCATTACAGGTAAACGATGAATAACCACGTTTAAAAAGCTGCCTAAAATGGCTGCAAAAATAAAGCTGATGACAATAAAAAGCCATTGATTTTGATTGAGTAGGATAACAAATTCGGTCATTATTTTCTTATTTCTATTTTTTAATAAGCTAGATTATTTGTTTTTGATGTCTTTATAATTAAAGAACAAGGTTTTTGTGATTGTGCTGCTTTTATTATAATCCATTATATTAGCTAACTATTTTTCCCATCTGAAAAATAGGTAAATACATTGCAACGATTAAACCGCCGACTAAAGTGCCGATAACAACCATCATGATCGGTTCTATTAAGCTGGTTAGCCCGTCGACGGCATCATCAACTTGCATTTCATAAATGTTGGCAACTTTATTGAGCATGTTATCTAAAGAGCCTGATTCTTCACCAATCATGACCATTTGGACCAGCATATCAGGAAATAACCCTGTGGTATGCATAGCTATATTCATTTGCATACCTGATATGACTTGTTCTCTCATTTTCATTACGGCATCACGATATACGGCATTACCCGATGCGCCTGCTGCTGACTCTAATCCATCAATGAGTGGTACACCCGCACCAAATGTGGTAGCGAGTGTTCTGGCAAAGCGCGCCATGGCACCTTTATGAAAAATTTGACCAATCACAGGAATTTTTAGTACTAAAGCATCGACTTTATCTCTGAAAAATAGCGACTTACGATGCATTCGTACAAATATTATTATGCCTATAATAAGACCAATTGCCATTAAATGCCAAGTGGCTTGCAACCCTTTTGATATTTGGATAACAAATTGAGTAAAAGCAGGTAGCTCAGCACCAAAGCCATGAAAGATTTCCTCAAATTGAGGAACCACAAACAGCAACAACATAGAGGTGACGGCAACGGCCACAATGACGACTGTGATGGGATAAAACAAGGCTTTTTTTATTTTTGATTTTAATTGCTCAGCTTTTTCTTTATAGAGGGCGATGCGCTCGAATACTGTTTCTAACGCACCAGCATGTTCCCCTGCCGCCACTAAGTCGACAAATAAGTCATCAAAATAAAGTCTGTGAGGTTTTAGGGAATCAGAAAGGGGGGTACCCGATCGCACATCATCAAGAATTTGTCCAAGCAATTCTCGCATTTTGATTTTTTCATGTCCTCTAGCAATGAGCTCAATACTCGTGACTAATGGGACGCCTGCTGTCAACATTGTGGCAATTTGCCGAGTCATCATGGCAATATCCATGGCTGACACTCTAGGGGGAGGGAGTTTAAAAAGCGGTTTGGATTGTCTGCGGACTCGTTTAGGTCTGATCCCTTGAGATTTTAATTTACTGCGGATCTCGGCCATGCTGCTGCCACGCAGATCTCCTGATATTTTATCGCCTTGCTTATTGAGTCCTTGCCAAAGGTATACTGAAATTTTAGGCACTGGTCTGGTTTGACGTTTGAGTGTCACTCTACTGGCACTGCTCATGCTACATCCTTAAGTTTCAGTGTTCATGGCGCTGAGATAATGAGAGGAAGCATTCATTGATTGATGCTGATTACCATTGCGTGACGCGATTAATTTCAGCCAGACTGGTGACACCTTCTATGACTTTTAGTAATCCAGATAGACGTAAATCTTGCATACCTTGTTTCTTCGCTTGATTGGCAATATCCAAAGAATTACCGCCTTGCATGATGGTATCGGCAATGGTTTGAGTCATAGAGAGCATCTCATAGATCCCTACACGCCCCTTATAGCCGCCAGAACAATGTTCGCATCCAATGGCTTGAAAAGAATCAATACCTTGGTCAATTTGTTGTTCTGTAAAGCCTAAACTGAGTAGTTCATTATCAGGTATAGATTCTTGCTTTTTACAATGGGGGCAAAGGCGCCTCGTTAGCCGCTGTGCAATAATTAAGGTAATAGAGCTGGCAATATTATAGCCGGGAACGCCCATGTTTAGTAGACGTGTGAGGGTCTCGGCTGCCGAGTTAGTGTGTAATGTCGATAGAACTAAATGCCCCGTCTGCGCCGCTTTTATGGCTATTTCAGCCGTTTCAAGATCGCGTATTTCGCCTACCATGATCACATCTGGATCTTGGCGTAGAAATGAGCGTAAGGCTGAAGCGAAGGTGAGTCCTGCTTTGAGGTTGATATGCACTTGATTGACGCCTTCCAGATTAATTTCAACCGGATCTTCGGCGGTGGAAATATTCCGCTCTTCGGTATTCAATCTATTAAGGCCGGTATAAAGCGAAACGGTTTTACCCGAACCGGTCGGGCCGGTGACTAAAATCATGCCTTGAGGTTTGGCGAGCATATCTTGATAGAGGTTTTTCTGCGTAGGATCAAAGCCGAGTTTTTCAATACCTAATTGAGCCGATGAGGAGTCGAGAATACGCATGACGATTTTCTCGCCCCAAAGCGTGGGCAAGGTACTGACCCTAAAATCGATAGATTTAGGTTTACCTTTATTGTGATTTTTGTTGTTGCTTTTGCTATGACTTAAAGGAAGTTTTATACGGCCATCTTGAGGCACGCGGCGCTCGGCAATATCCAGTTTTGCCATGACTTTTAAGCGCGCAGCTATGCGAGAAGCTAAAGCAATAGGGGGCTGGGCGATTAAATGTAAAATACCATCGATGCGAAAACGGATTCGATAGCTGTGCTCATAAGGTTCAAAATGTAAATCCGAGGCGCCTCGGTGAATAGCTTTGGCCAAGGTATTATTGAGGTACACCACAATGGGGGCATCATCTTTTGGGTCGTTCTTTGGAGTGTTATCATCATCTTGTTCATTTAAAGCTTGGATTTCATCGAAAGTGTCCAGGCTGAGCAAGGCCTCTTCATCGACTTGGCTTAAGTAATTGGAGTCGGTATCGAGATCAAATAAGCGATTAATGGTGTGAGTGAGCTTGTCTTCTTCCACCAATATGGCTTCGGTATGCATACCAGCGCTAAATTGAAAATCTTCTAACGCAGCAATATTGGTGGGATCAGATGTGGCGACATAAAGGCGATTATTGCGTTTATACAGCGGTAAACAATTATGTTTCTCGATGAGCTTCTTGTTGAGAATATCGTCATCAAGAGTGTCTAGTTCAAGCTCGCTGAGATCATATAAAGTGGTACCGTATTCTTGGTGCAATAATTCGGCAATATCGTGGGCGCTGGCAAGTTCGCTATGGACGAGATGACTGATCAGGCTTTGTTGTTGGTTTTTGGCTTGTTGTTGAGCCGTGCTGATTTGCTGTTCATCGATAAGACCGTGTTTGACAAAGAGGCTAGAGAGGCCAGAAAGGGAGGAGCTATTGATGGCAGGAGCCGGCATTGAATAACCCCTTTAGTTTATGCATGAATCTCAACTATTGGCTTCAAGATTGAATAAACCAATAGTTGAGTTGACTTCATATTAATTTACGATGCATCGGGTGCAGCATCGGCTCCTGAGCCTTCTGCGCACTGTGCTTTAGTTGCCCCAGATGCATCTGCGGTCAGATCGGCTGTGTAACTTAATAAACCGTCATTAGTAATGGTGGCGGTAACAGTACAAGTTCCGTCATTAAAGGCTAATGTTCCTCCAGTTCCTTCAGCAAATGTTGCGCTTGCTGTGAGTTTAGCATCATCAGTAATCTCTTCATTAATCGATGTGCAAGAAACCCCAGCTTGGACACAAGTTACTGCTTTGGTAGTAAAAGAAGCTACCCCTTTCATGGCACCAGCACCATGAGCTGTGGCGGTGTAGTCACGATAAGCGGGTAGGGCGACAGCGGCTAAGATACCGATGATGGCTACCACTATCATGAGTTCGATAAGGGTGAACCCTTGGTTTTTCATGGGAGTCATCTTAGTCGCAGTAATGCTGGATGTTGAATGAGTTGATTGAATAGAATGAAGAGGTTTATGTCCCCTGCCATCCATGACTTGAGTATCCATTAGCTTTCTCTCCAGTTAAATGTTGTTTTTTTTAAACTTATACCCTTTACAGCCCGTTGTTGAGCATATGAGTATCAGCTCGAATTCGTACTTGAATGATAGTATAAAGGTAGTACAGATCATGAACGTATGAGTATCTTTATCTATATCTTATGGCGATAAAGGGTATGTTAATGTTGTTGTTTTGTAATTAAAAATAGAATGTAAATTGTTATTACACTGAATTTAAATACATTTTTATAAATACATGTTGAGAGGAGAATATATATTACATGTTATTACAGCCTTCTAAAATAGGACAATATTTTATTGCCAAGTGATTATCATTTTTTGTGGTCGATAGAATCGTTATTGATATAAACACTTGTAGGATATTTGATGAAATTTATACTCTTTTGAGGTGATTGTATTAAAAAAAATACATAAAGGTTATTAATTAAACGATAAATAAGCTATTGAATCGATTCAGAAGTTAAATGCTATAGGGGTGGATGACAAAAGTCGTTAAATTAAACAGCTATTAGTAAAAAAGAAGAATAATGTGATGAAATCTAAACTGCTTTTAATGTTATTGCTCACTTGTATATCACTACCGAGCGTTGCAAGACCCAAAGGTGACAGGCCGTTTGAGCATAGGCCGCGAGATTCAGGTTTTTATGTGGGTACAGAGCTTGGCTATTCTGAAAATAGTCAAACTAATGCTTCTTATCAAAGTATCGATAATGCTAGCTTATTTGGCTCTAACAGTGACATTGGTGGGCGTTTGTTTGCCGGTTATCAATTTAATGAAAATTATGCGTTTGAAATAGGCTATAACAATACAGTTGATATGAGCGGTAGTGCCAGTTCGGGAAGTTATAGCGCTGATTGGGATTATCGAGTCCAAGGTATCGATACCAGCTTTATTTATAATTATCCATTGGCGAATCACTTTAATGTATTTGCGAAAGCAGGCTTAGGGATTTATCAAGCCGATGTGCATGATGAGTATGTTTATTCAGATCTCGTGATTGATAAAAATCAGACGCGAGTGGTGGGTATTGCGGGAACGGGGCTTGAGTATAACTTCAAAAATCATGTGGGATTAGGTTTATCGGCGACGTATCAAACGGCCAATGATTATATTCCGGCGAATACCTTGATAGGTGTGCGCGCATCTTATCGATTCTAGTGGTTTTTTTGACGAGAGATTGTGAGTCAAAATCTCTAAGAATAAGCTTGCGACTTTGCTCTTGAGGGGACAAAGTCGCTTAACGCTTTTTTATTTCACTGTGTAAAACGGTAGGTGATTAATTTTGCAAACGTAAGGATAAATCTAATGCTCGGACATGTTTTGTTAGCGCGCCGACAGAAATGTAATCAACACCAGTTTTGGCAAAATTCGTAATAGTTTCTAGGGTGACATTGCCAGAGACTTCAAGCTTGGCCCCTCGATAACCGGGCTCAGTTTCTGGTTTTTTGTATCGGTTATTGATTTCTACCGCTTCTAACATCATATTGATGTCAAAATTATCGAGCATAATGATATCGGCTTGCGCAATTAATGTTTGAGTCAGCTCAGCTATATTTTCAACTTCGACTTCGACGACTTTATCGTGATGTAAATTGCGTGCTGCTGTGACGGCATTGCTAATACTGCCACACGCCATGATGTGATTTTCTTTAATCAGAAAGGCATCATATAAGCCAATACGATGATTAACGCCTCCGCCACAAGTGACGGCATATTTTTGTGCAGTTCTTAGGCCGGGTAGTGTTTTACGCGTATCTAATAATTGTGCATGGGTACCAGCGAGTTTATCGACATAAGTCTTCGTCAGTGTGGCAACACCGGAAAGTGTTTGAATGAAATTCATTGCCGTTCGCTCACCCGTCAAAATGGTTCTAGCAGGACCAGATAGCTCACAGAGGACTTGATTGGGGACTAATAAATCACCGTCATCGACATGCCAGAGTAAGGCAACTTCGCCGCCAAGTTGATTAAAAACCTGCTCGGCCCAAGCTTTACCACAAAAAACGCCTTCTTCTCGAGTGATCAGCTTTGCTTGTGCGTGTTTTTCGCTGGGGATCAGTTGGGCGGTAATGTCGGCATGACTACGATTATTTGATGGATGATTTTGGCTGGCATCTTGATGACCTAAGTCTTCGTCAAGTGCGGCTTTGACTGAAAGTCGAATGTCATTTTCAAGCATGATGAAATGTCCTTGCTGTCTTCAAGCGTCGTGAAGGCGAAATATTGATTTTAGAGTAGCATAGAATCGTTTTGAATTCAGGCTGATTTAGCTTTGTTTTACGCCAATAAAATTGCTAAAGTAATTTAAAATCATTATGGTTTTTTTCATGTCTCATTTAAATAAAGTCGCTGCTCAGTTAAAAGCAGTGAGTACTTCAGTTCATCATAAAATAGACCAAGGTTGGGTGGCTTCTGCTCGACGTGTTAGTTCACCTCATTTTAATGCAAGACCGAATGATGAGGTGAGTTTGTTGGTGGTACACAATATTAGTTTACCTGCGGGCTGTTTTGGCCTGCCTTATATCGATCATTTATTCATGGGGTGTCTTAATTGCCATGAGGATCCTAGCTTTCGGGAGCTTGAGGGACTCGAAGTGTCTGCACACTTTCTCATTCGTCGAGATGGTGAGTTAGTGCAGTATGTTTCTTGCAACGATAGAGCTTGGCACGCTGGGATATCAATATTTGAAAAACGGGGTAACTGTAACGATTTTGCCATTGGCATCGAGTTGGAAGGCACGGATGATATTGCTTATACGGATAATCAATATCGTGCTTTGGTCGATCTAAGCAACACATTAATGAGAGTTTATCCTAAACTCAATAAAGAACGGATTGTTGGACATTGTGATATCGCGCCTAAGCGTAAGACAGATCCGGGAAAGAGTTTTAACTGGAAGCGTTATCTGGCTGATTTACTTTAACAATGACTTTAATGATCTATTTTTAATCAATTTGCTCTACGTGCCAGATAGGGCGTAGCTTTTATGGGATAGGTAGCGTTATGACACTATTTGTATTATTAGTGGCAATTTTGATTGAGCGGTTTCAATTTTTGCCGTCTTCATGGCAATTTAGTCTACTGATGTCACGTTATCACGAGATGTTATTTGGTGATGAACAATTGAAGTCGAAGTTGATGTTAGTGCTTGCGGTTGTGTTTCCGACTTTAGTGGTGATATTGATCAGTTGGTTGATCAATGATTTTCTGTGGGGAGCATTGAATTTACTTCTATGGCTTAGTGTGGCAGTGATTTGTTTCAGCCATCAAGAGCAGCGAAAAGCCTTTAAGGCTTATATGCAGTCAGCTTG
Source organism: Shewanella surugensis (assembly GCF_023284005.1). GTDB lineage: Bacteria > Pseudomonadota > Gammaproteobacteria > Enterobacterales > Shewanellaceae > Shewanella > Shewanella surugensis. The sequence goes on along the minus strand of NZ_JAKIKS010000060.1, from coordinate 23,016 downwards.
CCGAGATGATGTACAAGGTTGTTTCCATCACGCTGAAGAGCTTGAACCTAGCCAATGTTTAGAGGTTGTTTCTGAATATGAATTAGGGGCTAAAGTTGGGCAGAGCATCGCTTGGGTTAATTATCGTTATTTTGGTGCTATTGCTTTATACCTTATCGTTTGTGGACCTATTGGGGCATTATTTTACGGTACCGTTCGCTTTTACAGTGAGTTAAGTAAGCGCAATGAGCTCCATTTACCTTGGGTTGATTGTTTACTTTTTGTATTAGATTGGATCCCAAGCCGAGTATTTACTTTTGGTTATGTGTTAAGTGGTAAATTTAGCCAAGGGTTCGCCATGTGGTTATCGACAGCGATGGATGTGAAGTGCTCTGCCCGTGATATGGTAACGAAAGTGGCAATGGCTGCAGAAACTGTCGCGGAAACATCACAAGAATCCGTGTGCGTTCAGTCTACTTTATCCTTATTGCAACTGAGTAAGCGTAATTTAATTTTGTTGATTATCGTCGTGGCTTTGCTGACTATTTTTGGTGTGATTAAGTAATGTCGATGTGGGGAAATAGCTTCTTAGGAATAACGCCATAGGATGATCGAGCTGAAGTATTTTGTCATCCAAGGGGTTTGAATCTTGGCATTTTTATATGGGATCATAGCGAGTGTATAGATGTCATACACTCATTCATTGTTTTCTAGCCCTCTTTGTTTGTTACCAAAGAGGGTGATTTGTTTTGTGTTTGGATGTTATTAAATTATGCTTAACTATTTAATAGCATTAAAAATCAATTATATAGTCTTTTTTAAATGAAAAATAAACCAATGGTGGGTCCCCTTTTCTTATCATTGTCAGCTATTCTCCCCGCACTGGAAGCATTTTCATCAATATACACTGGCTGGACATCCTAACCTTGATTTGCTAAAGTTTGCTCATTCAATCAAATTGGTAAGACCAATTTACAATAGGAGCTGAAAGGCCGATGGCTTATAGTAAAATAAACCAGCCAAAAATTTCAGATGTGATCATGGGCCAGCTTGAGCAAATGATCCTAGAAGGAAGCATTCAACCCGGACAAAAATTACCTCCGGAGCGTGAGTTGGCATTGCAATTTGAAGTGTCTCGTCCTTCATTACGAGAAGCAATTCAAAAGCTTGAGGCTAAAGGCCTGTTATTACGTCGACAAGGTGGTGGGACTTATGTGAAACAGCAGCTGTGGCAAAGTCTCGCCGATCCTATTGTTGAGCTGATGCATAATGACTCTGAAAGTCAATATGATCTGTTAGAATTTCGTCATGCGACAGAAGGTATGATGGCCTATTTTGCGGCATTGCGTGGTACCGATGCCGACATGCAGAATATTAAACGCACTATTTTAGAAGTTGAAGCAGCAGCTGATATCAGTGAGCAAGCGGGAGCCATTGTACAATTTCATCGTGCAGTTGCTGAAGCTTCACATAATGTGGCGATGCTACATCTTATTTTAAGTTTATCTCCTGTGCTACATAAAAATGTAGAACAGAATTTGGAGTTGCTTCATCGTCGAGAGGAAGCATCTACTATGGCGAATGGGCATAGACGTGCCTTATTGGCCGCCATTGTTCGTCGCGATCCTGATGCAGCAAGAGCTGCCTCTAATGAGCATTTAAGCTACATTGAAGAGGTTATGCTATCTGTGCGGCAAGAGGATAGTCGGCTGCAGCGTAGTCTGCGTCGTTTAAAGAGCGGAATTTAGTTTATACCCAAGCTATTTGGAAAAGTACCTTCTATGAATGAAGTCTTGCCAAATGTTTTGGGTATATAAACTTAACTTATTTTCCAATGATAACCCTGTATATAGGAAAGGACAGTGTCATGTCTGAACATATGCTACAAGATTTAGATCCATCTGAGACCCAAGAATGGCTAGCGGCTTTAGCGTCAGTTGTTCGTGAAGAAGGTGTTGAACGTGCACAATATTTACTTGAGCAAGTACTTGATAAAGCGCGCTTAGATGGTGTGGATATGCCTACAGGCATCACAACCAATTACATTAACACTATTCCTGCGGCGCAAGAACCTGCCTATCCAGGCGATACGACATTAGAGCACAGCATTCGCTCTACTATTCGCTGGAATGCCATCATGATCGTCTTGCGGGCATCGAAGAAAGATTTAGAGCTGGGCGGCCATATGGCATCGTTTCAGTCATCAGCGGCTTTCTATGAGGTGTGTTTCAACCACTTCTTCCGTGCGCCTAATAACGTTGATGGTGGTGATTTAGTCTACTATCAAGGTCATATTTCTCCAGGTATTTACTCTCGTGCTTTCGTTGAAGGGCGCTTAACTGAAGAGCAGTTAGATAACTTCCGTCAAGAAGTCGATGGAAAGGGTATTCCATCGTACCCACATCCTAAGTTGATGCCTGAATTTTGGCAGTTCCCCACGGTTTCTATGGGTTTAGGTCCTATTTCAGCTATTTATCAAGCGCGTTTCCTTAAGTATCTTGATGGTCGCGGTATGAAAGATACCAGTGCTCAGCGAGTCTATGCCTTCTTAGGTGATGGTGAGATGGATGAGCCTGAATCACGTGGCGCATTGTCATTTGCCGCACGCGAAAAATTGGATAACTTATGTTTCTTAGTCAACTGTAACCTACAGCGTCTCGATGGCCCTGTTATGGGTAATGGTAAAATCATTCAAGAGTTAGAAGGCCTCTTTAAAGGTGCTGGCTGGAATGTGGTTAAAGTGATCTGGGGTAATAACTGGGATTCACTATTAGCAAAAGATAGTACGGGTAAGCTGCTACAGCTAATGAATGAAACCCTTGATGGTGATTACCAAACCTTTAAGTCAAAAGATGGTGCTTATGTTCGTGAGCATTTCTTTGGTAAGTATCCAGAGACGGCAGCACTTGTTGCTGATATGACTGATGCACAAATTTTTGAGCTTAAGCGTGGTGGGCATCAGTCATCTAAGCTTTATGCTGCCTTTAAAAATGCCCAAGATACTCAGGGTAAGCCAACCGTTATTCTGGCTAAAACTGTTAAAGGTTACGGTATGGGTGATGCGGCTGAAGGTAAAAATATTGCGCACCAAGTGAAAAAGATGGACATGTCTCATGTGCGTCAATTACGTTCTCGCCTTGGTTTAGAACATTTATTGTCTGATGAAGCGGTGGATAATTTATCTTATCTGAAACTTGAGCCAGGTTCGAAAGAGCACGAGTATTTACATGCTCGTCGTCAAGCGTTGCATGGTTATACACCTCAACGACTGCCGAACTTTACTCAAGCGCTTGTGATCCCAGAAATTGAAGAGTTTAAGCCGCTGTTAGAAGCGCAAAAACGTGATATTTCGACCACAATGGCGTTTGTTAGAGCATTAAATATTTTGTTGAAAAACAAAAATATTGGTAAAAATATCGTCCCTATTGTTGCCGATGAAGCGCGTACTTTTGGTATGGAAGGTTTATTCCGTCAAATTGGTATTTACAATCCACACGGTCAAGAATACACGCCAGAAGATAGGGGCGTAGTCTCTTACTATAAAGAAGCCACTTCAGGCCAAGTTCTGCAAGAAGGGATTAATGAACTAGGTGCGATGTCATCTTGGGTTGCAGCAGCGACGTCATACAGTACCAATGACTTACCTATGATCCCATTTTATATCTATTACTCCATGTTTGGTTTCCAACGAGTGGGTGATATGGCATGGATGGCGGGTGATCAACAAGCCCGTGGTTTCTTATTAGGAGCTACCGCTGGGCGGACAACGCTAAATGGGGAAGGTTTGCAGCATGAAGACGGTCATAGTCATATCATGGCGAATACGGTCCCTAATTGTGTGTCTTACGATCCCACCTTCGCTTATGAAGTGGCTGTTATCATGCAAGACGGTATACGGCGTATGTATGGCGAGCAAGAGAATGTTTTCTATTACCTAACAGTAATGAATGAAAACTATGCCATGCCAGCTATGCTTGAAGGCGTTGAAGCCGGGATCCGCAAGGGGATCTATAAGCTTGAGTCCTATGTGGGTGACAAGCATGTGCAGCTCATGAGTTCAGGTACTATCATGAATGAAGTGCGCAAAGCCGCGCAAATTCTAAGTGAAGATTATGGTGTGGGCTCAGATGTTTACTCTGTGACTTCATTTAATGAAATCACCCGTGAAGGTCAAGATGTCGAGCGTTATAATATGCTTCATCCAACTGAGACCCCTAAAGTCTCTTACCTTGCGCAAGTGATGAACTCAGCGCCAGCGATTGCTGCCACTGATTACATGAAAAATTATGCAGAGCAAGTCCGTGCTTTCATCCCAGCGGCATCATTTAAAGTATTGGGTACTGATGGATTTGGTCGCTCAGACAGCCGGGAGAACCTGCGTCGTCACTTTGAAGTGAATGCGGGATACGTTGTTGTTGCTGCCTTATCTGAATTAATGAAAACCGGCGATATAGATGCCAGTGTTGTTAGCGAAGCTATCGCTAAATTTGATATTGATGCAGATAAGCGCAATCCACTTTACGCATAAGAGGCAATAAGAATGACAATCGAAATTAATGTACCGGATATCGGTGCTGATGAGGTTGAAATCACTGAGATTTTAGTTAATGTCGGTGATGCTGTTGAATTAGAACAGGCCTTGATTTCTGTCGAAGGCGATAAAGCCGCGATGGAAGTACCTGCCTCCCAAGCGGGTGTGGTTAAAGAGATTAAAGTGGCTGTTGGCGATAAAGTGGAAACAGGCTCTTTTATTATGGTCTTTGAAGCCGAAGCCAGCTCACAAGAGGTCGTTGCCGCTGAAGTGGCAACGATGGCGTCTCAACCTGCTGCAGCGACAGAGGCTGCGTCTCAAGTTGTTGCTAACTCACTACAAGAGGTTTTAGTGCCGGATATCGGTGGTGATGAAGTTGAAGTGACAGACATCATGGTTGTGGTTGGTGAAAGCGTGACTGAAGAGCAAGCGTTATTGACCGTTGAAGGCGACAAGGCATCAATGGAAGTGCCAGCCCCACAAGCGGGTGTGGTGAAAGAAATTAAAATCAGCCAAGGTGATAAAGTGTCGACAGGCTCTTTAATCATGGTGTTTGAAGTCGCTGGTGGGATTGTGGAATCAGCGACTGCGGCTGATACTGCTGTCGTTGCTCCTATTATACAAGCTCCAGCAGCGAGGGTTAAAGAAGTCAATGTGCCCGATATCGGCGGTGATGAAGTTGAAGTGACTGAAATCATGGTGGCGATTGGTGATACGATTACTGAAGAGCAAGCCATATTAACCGTTGAAGGTGATAAAGCGTCCATGGAAGTGCCTGCGCCTTTTGCGGGTAAAGTGGCGGCGATTAAAGTCTCTGTTGGCGATAAAGTCGCAACAGGTTCGTTAATGATGGTATTTGAAGTTGAAGGTGCTGCACCTCAAGCACCGACAGCGGCATCAGCAAGCCCTGTTTCAGCACCTGTCGCTTCAGCTGAAAAAAGTAATGCGGTAGCAACGAGTGACTTTATTGAAAACAAAGAATATGCGCACGCATCGCCTGTGATCCGTCGCCTAGCCCGTGAGTTTGGCGTTAACTTGGCTAAAGTGAAAGGGACTGGGCGTAAAAACCGTGTACTTAAAGAAGATGTACAGCACTACGTTAAAGCTGCGGTTAAGCAAGTTGAGTCTGGCGTGGCGTCAGTTGGACAAGCACAAGGTTCTGAGTTGGGATTATTAGCGTGGCCAAAAGTCGATTTTAGCAAGTTTGGTGACACTGAAGTGAAGCCATTATCTCGTATTCAAAAAATATCGGGTGCTAACCTACATCGTAATTGGGTGAAGATCCCTCATATTACTCAGTGGGATAATGCCGATATTACCGAATTAGAAGCTTTCCGTAAGGCGCAAAATGCGGCTGAAGCGAAGAAAGATTCAGGCATGAAGATCACGCCTTTGGTATTCATCATGAAAGCGGTAGCGAAAGCCTTAGAAGCTTTCCCTAACTTTAATTCCTCTTTATCAGAAGAGGGTGACAACCTGATTTTGAAAAAGTATGTCAATGTCGGGATTGCAGTCGATACGCCTAATGGCTTAGTGGTTCCCGTTTTCAAAGACGTTAATCAAAAAGGTATCCATGAGCTGTCTGCTGAATTGATGGTGGTGTCAAAGAAAGCCCGTCAAGGTAAATTGACTGCTGCGGACATGCAAGGAGGCTGTTTTACGATTTCAAGTTTAGGTGGATTAGGTGGAACCGCTTTTACACCGATCGTGAATGCACCTGAAGTGGCCATTTTGGGTGTATCTAAATCTGAAATGAAGCCCGTGTGGAATGGTAAAGAGTTCATGCCAAGGCTAATGTTACCATTATCACTAAGTTATGATCATCGTGTTATCGATGGTGCTGATGGTGCGCGTTTTGTTACATATTTAAATGGGTGTTTATCTGATATTCGCACCTTGATTTTATAGAAAAAAAGGCGACTCCATGGGAGTCGCCTTTTTAATACTCAGTCAAAGATTGTGATCAGTGTCAAACACAGGTTAAAATGCGGCCACTCGACTAAGATTTAGTGATATCAGATCTTTGATGCCGTCAACGTAATGAGAAGAATAGAGGAAAACATGAGTAACGAAATTAAAACTCAGGTAGTCGTACTAGGCGCAGGCCCAGGCGGTTATTCAGCAGCCTTTCGCGCAGCCGATTTAGGCCTAGAGACTGTCATAGTTGAACGTTTTAGTACCTTAGGTGGTGTCTGCTTAAACGTTGGTTGTATCCCATCTAAAGCCTTATTACATATATCTAAAGTGATTGAAGAAGCAAAAGAAGTTGCCCATCATGGTGTTTCTTTTGGTGAGCCAAAAATTGACTTAGATAAACTACGTGGTTTTAAAGAGAAAGTGGTTGGACAGTTGACAGGCGGATTGGCTGGCATGTCTAAGATGCGTAAAGTCAACAATGTCCAAGGTTTGGGCAAATTTACGGGTCCTAACACCCTTGAAGTGACAGCTGAAGATGGCAGTGTTACTGTCATTCAGTTTGAAAATGCGATTATTGCTGCGGGTTCACGTCCGATTAAATTGCCTTTCATTCCTCATGAAGATCCACGTATTTGGGATTCTACGGATGCGTTAGAGCTTAAAGAAGTGCCTGGTAAGTTACTTATCATGGGCGGTGGAATTATCGGTCTGGAAATGGGGACTGTATATTCTTCACTAGGAAGCCAAATTGATGTAGTCGAAATGCTAGATCAACTTATCCCCGCTGCCGATAAAGACATAGTGCGTAACTACACTAAGCAAGTTAAAGATAGATTTAACTTAATGTTACAAACTAAAGTGACTGCGGTAGAAGCAAAAGATGATGGTATCTATGTTTCAATGGAAGGTAAGAGCGCACCTGCAGAGCCAGTACGTTATGATGCGGTATTGGTCGCTATTGGCCGTTCGCCAAATGGTCGAACTTTAGATGCTGATAAAGCGGGTGTGAATGTTGATGAGCGTGGCTTTATCAATGTTGATAAGCAGTTACGTACGAATGTACCTCATATTTTTGCGATTGGTGATATTGTCGGTCAACCTATGTTGGCACATAAAGCGGTTCACGAAGCACATGTTGCAGCTGAAGTCATTTCAGGCCTTAAGCATTTCTTCGATCCGAAAGTGATCCCGTCAATTGCTTATACCGCACCTGAAGTCGCTTGGGTCGGTTTAACTGAGAAAGAAGCAAAAGAGCAAGGCATTGCTTATGAAACAGCTAACTTCCCATGGGCTGCCAGTGGCCGAGCGATTGCATCTGATGCAAGCGAAGGTATGACTAAACTTATCTTTGATAAAGAAACGCATCGTGTGATTGGTGGTGCTGTTGTCGGTGTCAATGGTGGTGAGTTATTGGGTGAAATTGGCTTAGCGATTGAAATGGGTTGTGACGCTGAAGATATTGCGCTAACGATCCATGCGCATCCAACGCTTCATGAATCAGTCGGTTTAGCGGCAGAAATGTATGAAGGTTCAATTACTGATTTGCCCAATCCAAAGGCAAAAAAGAAAAAGTAATCTGAATAGTTTAAAAAAAGCGCTCATAGAGCGCTTTTTTTATACCAAAAATTGATGACTTTTATCGAGTTAGGATTAATATTATTAGCGTGTTTAAGAGGCGTTTATGATCAAAGTATCTTTTAAGGTGCTGGAGGAGATATACAGTTAACCTTCAAGTAAACTCACAGTTTTATGTTCGTTAAATGTTAACTTTTTTTTTGCGTTATTTTATACTTGATGATAAAAGCTCAAGTTTTCTCGCGAGATAACAAAAATTTACGTTAGCTATTCCAATGAAAGAAAGGGGTGGTTTTTTATGTCGTTATTCGTTAGGTAGATTAATATTTACTTTTGTAATATTTTGATTTTTATTGTTTAAATGTGTTTCTTGTTGATTTTGTTAATCGAGTGGGCTGTTAAGGTTTGGTATTTCCTATCATTTTACACGTGCTCATAATGTTTTTAAAATGTATATCATATTCAATATAAAGGTGAATAAACATTCGCTAAATGATACATTTACTTAATAGTTAAATCTGCTGTCAGTCGTATGAAAAAAAGAATAATAAAAATAGCGCTGAGTCTGATCTGCATATTTATGAGTCTGCTAAGTCCGTTAAAGGCTGCTGACTTAGTGCAGCGAGTATTCAGTGATCGTGATGGATTGAGTAACACAACCGTTCGGGATATCAGTTTTGATGTTCATGGATTTACATGGTTAGCGACCGAAGAAGGTTTATATAGGGTCAGTAATACGAAAGTTAGACGTATTGATAAACGCAATGTTGGCCTAAATTTAGACAGAAATATTTTTTACTTAGTTGAGCCACTAAATGAGCAATATGTTTTGGTGAGTACTGCTCGTCAAGTGTATTTATATGATGTGATTAAAGACCATTTTATTCGCTTTGGATCTAAAGCGTTGTTTCCGGAGTATCAAGCCGATGGTATTGTTGATTTTATTAAAAATCCTGATGGTAGTTATTTATTTTTAACCTATGATGGGGAATTACTTCAATTCTCTTACCATGATCTTTCCTTAGAGCTACTGAGCTACTTACCTTTTCATCCTGATATTCCATGGCGATATATGACGGATATGGGCGATCACATTGTGGTTGCTACTGAGCATAGTCTCCAAGTTAGATCTAAGTCAGGTGCTCGCGAAGCACAAGTGGGATGGGATGAAGCCTTAGGCACGATAAAGCAGTTGTTTACTGATTCAAGCGGTCAAGTGTGGATGGCGACAAGCCATGGATTATACCAATTTGATAGTCAAAGTTTTAGGGTTAAACCGATTACTCAATTACCTTCTTATATTGCAAAAATGACTGAAGATAATCAGGGTTTTTTCTGGTTGGCCACTCGGGTCGGTTTATTGAAATGGCATCCAGATAACATTAACGTTAAAACCTTTAGAGGTGAGTTGAAAGAAGCGACAGATCTTGATTATATTTACGCTATTAATATTGATGCCAACGGATTAATTTGGATTGGCGGTTCGGGTGACGGCGTTGCCATTTTAGCGGAGCCCCCTGACTTTTTATTGGATGTGGTATCGAGCGCCGCCCCTTATCAATTACCTAATGAATTAGTTTGGTCTATTTTTTCCGATGAAAAAGCCCTGTGGTTAGGGACTGATGGCGGTTTAATTCGAGTCGACAAAAAACACCGTTCCAGTACGAGTGTGATGCCTAAAGGGCTAAAAATAAGTAATAGTATTTATCAAATCCATGATTTTGTTGATGAACAATTGTTATTATCGACGACAAATGGTCTTTTCGTTGTCAATAAGGAAATCGGGCAGGCAAAGGGGAACCATTGGTATGGGCAGCGACACTTTTTAGAAAATAAGGTTATTTATAGCAGTTATCAAGATCCCCTTTATCCCGATAGCTGGTGGGTCGCGACGAATACAGGTTTATTTTTTTGGCAACCCAAGCTCGCTAAACCGAAAAAAATTAGACTGGGATTATCTGAAAATAATCAAGGACTTTATAAAGTTAACATCGTTTATCGCGATAATAATCGTTTATGGATTGGCGGTGATGAACTCTTTGGTTATCTTGATGAAAATAAACAGTTTCATTCTTACTTGAAAGATATCTCCATCGATGACACTCGCTCTAGTGTTGATGTCATTGAAGAAATTAGGCCCGGCGTCTTGTGGTTAGGCACTGCCGTTAATGGGGTTATTGAATTTCATATTAATACCCATAAGGCAAGCTCACTAGAGAAGCTATGGGGGGTATCTTGCCAGAGTGTCTACTTCATTCAACAAACGGATAAAGCTCGTATTATTGGCTGTTCATCTTCAATTATTCGTCAGGATAAGGCCACCCATGAAGTCTTGGTGATCAATGACAATGATGGTTTGATTAGTAATGAGTTAAATCAAGGGGCGTATTTTTTCGACTCTGATAAGGGCTTATATGTCGGGACGCCTAATGGTGCTATGCTATTGGATACCGATTTACTCAAAAATAGAGTCAAACAAAGTAGTGCACTCATTGAATCCATTAATGTGCATTATGATAATCGTGTGCAATTAAGTTTATTGCCAGAAAAAGCCAATGTGATTGCTGCTGGCGCTAAATTGATTACTTTTCAGCTAAGTCGAAGTGATTATTTGGACGACAGTCTAATGGTATTAAAATATCGTTTGATTCAGGATGGGGCAAGAAAAAATAATGACTATTTGCTATTAGAAGGCCAGCCACAGCTTAATATTCTGGGGCTTAAAGCCGGTGATTATGTGTTAGAGGTGTTAGTCCAGCAAAATGGAATATGGGCTAGTCGTCCCTTATTATTTTCGTTTACCGTTGAAGAATTTTGGTGGCAATCTATTTGGTTTACGGTATTTGTTTTACTGATTTTGTTGGGCGTATGTATTATTGGATTTGGATTACGCAGGCAGCATGGTTTAGCGTTTAGAAGTGTTAATAATGCTTTATTAGAAAGCGAAGACCGATTACGTCAATCATTGAAAGGCAGTGATTCTGAGTTGTGGGAATGGAAGCGTGAGACAGAGTTATTTAGGCTCGGCAATGAAAGTGGTGTATTAGGTGTTGAAGATAAACTAATTTATCTAAAAGAAAGTGAGTTTCCTGTACACAAGAAAGAACGAAGTGCTGTTTTTGGGGCTTGGAATGAGATGCTTGCAGGAAAAAGAGAGCGTTTTGATTGTGAGTACCGCTATCGTCGCATCGATCGTTCTTGGGGCTGGATGAAAGTGCGTGGACGTCCCGTTGAATGGAATGAAGTTTCTGGTGATATTACTCGAGTTGCGGGTATTTTCACTGATGTCACATTACAACGAAAATTAGAGGGTGACATCAAACTGTTAGCGCAAGCATTTGAAAATACGTCTGAAGGCGTGTTGATTTTAGATAATCAAGAGCAGATTAAAGTCACGAATAAAGCCGCGAAAGAACTTATTGGTGCAGAAGAGTCATTAATTGACTGGTCTTTTTCAGAGCTCGTCTTACTTTATAATGGGCGTTTTGGCACCATTGCTGAATTATTGTCTCAAAACCTAACATGGACGGGTGAATGTGAGTTAGTGCGTGAAAATAAGGCTCCTTGTCCTATTTGGCTTAATATCTCAGCTATTATGGGAGATAGGGATGATATCACTCATTTTGTGGCTGTTTTTTCAGATATTACAGAAAGAAAACGTGTTGAAGCTAATTTACGTCAATTAGCTAATTTTGATATGTTAACAGGCCTTCCTAATCGCGCGCTATTTTCAAATCGATTATCGAAAGCGATTTACCGTGCTCATCGCAAAGGCGAAAAACTGGCTTTACTTTTTTTAGATCTCGATCGTTTTAAACACATTAATGATTCTTATGGGCATAGCATGGGGGATGCGTTATTAGTCGAAGCGGCAAAACGATTACAAGCGTGTGTACCCTCTGATGAGTCATTATGTCGTTTTGGAGGGGATGAGTTTGTCTTGCTTTTACCCAATATTATTCATATCGATGTGGTTAATCAGTTGTGCCAACAATTATTGACAGCTATTGCGGCACCTTTTTCTTTATATGGGCGTGAATTTTATATTTCAACTAGCATTGGAGTGAGTCTATGGCCTGAAGATGCTAGTCAGGCTGAGACACTGATAAAAAATGCCGACCTTGCCATGTATCATGCTAAAGAAGAAGGCAGGGGAAATATTCAATATTATTCCGCAGAACGTAATGAACAAGCGTTATATCACATGGGATTAGAGACTGATTTACGTAAAGCTATCGAGCGTGATCAATTTGAACTCTATTACCAACCACAAGTTGATACACAAAAAGGTAATAAATTGATCGGAATGGAGGCTTTGCTAAGGTGGAAACACCCTAAAGAAGGATTTATTCAACCCGATCTTTTTATTAAAGTGGCTGAAGGCTGTGGGCTTATTATTGATATTGATCGATGGGTACTAAAGCAAGCCTGCTTGCAACGTCGGCAATGGGATAAAGATGAGACGAAAAATGTAAAACTGTCGATTAATATTTCAGGGGTCCACTTTTTGCAAAGTGATTTTATTGATTATATCAAAGAAGTTTTGAGCGATACGCAATGCGCCGCATCTGGTGTCACGTTAGAGATAACTGAAGGGGTGCTAATGAAAGAGCTTAATATTGCTAAAGCCCACTTGTCTGAGTTGAGAGCGTTAGGGATTAATGTCGCAATTGATGATTTTGGCACCGGTTACTCTTCGTTAGCTTATTTACGCCATTTTGATGTTACGAGCCTTAAAATTGATCGCTCTTTTTTAAAGGACATTACTGCCAATAAAGCCGATCAAGCCATCGTGAGTAGCATTATTGAACTCGCGAAAAACTTAAACTTAGATTTAATTGCCGAAGGTGTTGAAAATAAAGAACAACTACAACAAGTATTAAGCAGAGGTTGTTATCAAATCCAAGGTTATTATTTTTCAAAACCTATGCCGTTTGATGAGATGCAAGCTTATATCAAACGTTTTGCCTTAACGGCTTAAGCACATTTTCATATTGATACAAAAGACTATTTTATGGTACCTCGCTTATTACTATTGATTTTTATGATACCGTTGTCTTATTCATTGTTAGCTGCAGAACGACCTCGGATTGGATTAGTATTAAGTGGTGGGGGCGCCAAAGGTGCTGCGCATATTGGTGTGCTAAAAGTGCTAGAAGCCAATCGTATTCCTATTGATTATATTGCCGGAACCAGTATTGGCGCCTATGTCGGTGGTATGTACGCGTTAGGCTACAGCGCTACAGAAATTGAAACGATCATGATGAACACGGATTGGACTCAAGGTTATTCTGATACGATCCCAAGGGAAGAGCTGAGTTATCGTAATAAAGGCTTAAGAGATCTCTATAATATTCCTATCAATATGGGTTATAGCGATAATGAGGCTAAGTTTCCTGCGGGACTCTTGCGCGGACAAAGTATGTCGCGATTATTAAGGCAATCAACTAATTTAGTGCAAGAATTTTCAAGTTTTGATCAACTGTCTATTCCTTATCGCGCTGTGGCGACCAATCTTGAGACCAGTGCGGCTGTAATATTAGATTCTGGCAGTATAGTACAAGCGATGCAGGCATCGGCATCTGTCCCAGGTGCATTAGCACCGACAGTCATTGATGGAAAGTTATTGATTGATGGGGGAATTGCTAATAACTTGCCCGTGGATGTAGCGAAGGCGATGGGCGCCGATATTATTATTGCGGTCGATATAGGTTCACCTCTTGTGGATAAAAAACAACTCAATAATACTATTGATGTATTAAGTCAATTATCAACCATGTTAACTAATGCCAGTGTGATACGGCAAAAGCAGTTATTAACCAAGGACGACATTCTTATTCGCCCTCAAATTGATGAGCTGAGTACGACAGATTTTTCCATTATGCAAACAGCGTTATTGCTGGGAAAAGAAGCGACGCAGGGACACTTAGAGCGCTTGTTAGATTTTCAAGTGTCTGAAGACGAATATGCGAGTTATGTTAAAGATAAGCAATGGAAAAGTGAGTTGTGGCGCCAAGAATTACTGCAGCCTGTGATCCGTATCGTTATTGATAATGATGCTAATGTGAATGAAACGCTGATCCGAGAGACGTTCGATATTACCGTTGGGGAAAATATTACCACTGAAAAATTAGATGAGGGTATTGAGCGTGTTTATGCCCTTGATTTATTTGAGCGCGTTGATGCGGAGTTTAATGATACCGATGAAGGGCGTGTATTGACGCTAATCACCAGAGATAAATCTTGGGGGCCGAATTATTTTCAGTTGGGATTTAGCTGGGAAGATGATTTTAGTAATGATTCGATTATAGAAGTGGATTTAGCGTATACCTTGACCAATGTTACCGCCAATGGCGGACAGTGGCGAAATGAACTCATGTTAGGTTATAACAAGATGCTAGCCACGGAATTTTATCAGCCTTTAGATCCTAGGGAGCGTTATTTTAGTCGAGCACGGATTGAATTTTCGTCTACTCACTTACAATATTATGAGGATAATGCTTTATATTTGGATTTGATACAGAAAGTCTACAATGCTGAGCTTGGTCTGGGGGTTAATTATGCCAATGGCGGCAGCATTGAGCTTGGGGGGTTGAGTGAAATAGGTTCAGTGAGCAATGATACATCGGAGTCTACAGACTTAGACTACACCAGTTATGGTGCGTATTTGAAATTTGGTTTTGATGATCTCGATAGCATCAATTTTCCCACTTCAGGTAACCGATTTACCCTTAATATGTATTTACGCCATGAAGATTATCAACAAAGTTCTGTTCAGAATAATGAGGATTACTCATTACAGATAGAAGCCGATTGGCGTGGAGCCATCAGGATTAAACATCATATCTTCATGGGAATTGCTTCTTTTGCGACAGTGGATACTGATACGTTTTTTACCGTCAATACATCAGAGTTAGGTGGCTTTTTAAATTTATCGGGTTACCATCAAAATGCATTATTTGGTTCACATAAAGTATTCAGCGCCTTGGTTTATCAGTATGATCTGGGGCGAGATATGTTAGGTCTAACGCAGTATCCACTTTATTTAGGCACGAGTTTGGAAGCCGGTAATGTATGGCAGCAGCGTGATGCTATTGATTTAGGTGATTTAATTTACTCAGGAAGCTTATTTTTGGGAACTGATACTGGTGTAGGGCCGACGGCACTGGGCTTTGGTTTTACCAATACTGGCGAGCAAAGTGTTTTCTTATTTATGGGTAATATTTGGTGATTTTAAATTTTATCGATGCTTATTAGTTCTTTTTGTAAACTTTTGGTTACATAGGTGTAGTTGTGTATTACATGGCTATCTAATAACATGCGAAATAATTTATATATGAATAACATGGATATACTAAGCGATCTGAAGCTCGACTCTCTGCTCGCTTAGGTATAGAACAATAAAATTGGGGACTATAATGAAAAAAGTAAGTCATTTAGCATTAACCATAGCGTTAAGCTTAGGGTTAGTTGCTTGTGGAAGTAGTGGGATATTCAAAAGTAGCGCTGAAAAAAATCATTCTGAATTAATTTCAGGCATCGATAAAGCGAATTTCGATACTGCGATCCGTCCTCAAGATGATTTTTACTATAGCGTTAATGGTACTTGGCTAGCCACTCATCCAGTTCCTGCTGATAAATCCAATTATGGCGCATTTTCTGTACTTTATGAGCAAAGTCAAGCCGCTTTAAAGCAGATAATTGAAAAAGCTGCAGCTAAACCCAATAAAACCCCAGGTTCTACCGATCAAAAAATTGGTGATTTTTATGAAAGTTATATGAATTCTGCGTTAATTGAGAATTTGGGTGTTATGCCGCTTAAGAGCTTATTGAAGCAAATTGAGATGGCTAAAGATCATGATGCGGTTGCCGGTATGATGGGAGAGTTACTCACCAATGGCGTGACCATGCCTTTTAGTTTTTATGTGAGTAATGACGCTAAAAACTCATCTCAAAATGCCGTTTATTTAGGGCAATCGGGATTGACCTTACCGGATCGGGATTATTATTTAAAAAACACCAAAAAATTTGCTAAGAATAGAGCCGCGCTTAAGCAATATGTTGAAGACATCATGGCGCAAGCCGGCTATGTGTATTCAGAGCGTGCCAGTGACAGTGTGGCAAAAATTGAAGCCTTTATTGCTAAAAGTCAATGGAGTCGAGTTGAGTCTCGTGATGCGCTCAAGACTTACAATAAGATGGATGTTCAGCAGCTAAATGCTAAATTGGGTGAGTTTGATCTTGTGCCGTTTGCTAAAGCGGTTGGATTTAGTCAAGCCAAAGAGATGATTGTTGAGCAACCTTCTTATTTTTCCTTGTTCGGTAATAATTTTAACGCCTTTAGTGTGAGAGAGTGGCAAGATTATATGGCCTTTCATTTAGTGGATGCTTACGCAGAGTTACTCAGCAAGAATTTTGTTGATTTGCACTTTGATTTTCATGGTAAAACATTGATGGGTATCGAAGTTCAAAAGCCACGTTGGAAAAAAGCCGTCGATGCTGAAGATGAAGTGATTGGTGAATTAATTGGACAAGAATATGTTGAACAACATTTTAAGCCCGAAGCAAAAGCGAAAATGGAAGTCATGATCCATAACCTGATCAAAGGTTTTGAGATCAGTATTAATGAATTGGAATGGATGACACCAGCGACGAAAGTGGCGGCTCAAGAAAAGCTCTCTAAATTTACTTATAAAATTGGCTATCCCGATAAGTGGAAAGATTACAGTAAATTAACCATTAAAGCAGATGACTTAGTGGGTAATTTTGAGCGTTATGCCAAATTCGAATATGCAAAAATGATCGATAAGTTGGGTAAACCCATTGATCGCACTGAGTGGCATATGACGCCGCAAACGGTGAATGCTTATTATAATCCAGTGATGAATGAAATTGTGTTCCCTGCGGCGATCCTACAACCGCCATTCTTCGATATGCAGGCAGATGATGCGGTGAATTATGGCGGTATTGGCGCGGTTATTGGTCATGAAATTAGCCATGGTTTTGATGATCAAGGCGCTAAATATGATGGTGATGGTAACCTACGTGATTGGTGGACCGATAAAGACAGAGAAGAGTTTCAAAAGCGTGCCGCAAAACTGGCGGCGCAATATTCGAAATATGAAGCCCTGCCGGGTGAGTTTGTTAACGGTGAGTTAACGCTGGGTGAGAACATTGGTGACCTAGGTGGCTTAACCGTCGCTGAGCGTTCTTACCGTTTAAGTTTAAAGGGTGAGTCTTCGCCGATCATTGACGGTTTAACCGGTGAGCAACGCCTGTTTATGGGCTGGTCACAGGTGTGGCGTCGTAACTATCGTGACGAAGAGCTAAAGCGTCGTTTGTTGGTCGATCCGCATTCACCGAGTCATTTCCGCGCCATGGGCACGCCGAGAAACATTCCTGCGTTCTATGAGGCATTTGATCTTTCTCCGAGTGATAAAATGTACTTCCCAGAAGAGCAACGGGTTAAGATTTGGTAGGGCGATATTGGCTTCATCATAAAGATAACTGAAGCGGGTACGTTGACAGTAAAAAGCGGATCGACTCGAGTCGATCCGCTTTTTATTATTGATTAAAAATTAAAGTTATCAAGTGCAGTGTTGATAACATCGTCAGCGATAATTTTATGGGCTTGTGTTGTTGGGTGGCTGACCCCCCAAAAGACATAATTGTCAGACCCATAAGTAGAGCAGTCATTTCTTAGCGCATGGGTTTGTAAATAATTAATTGATGAGTTCTCATTAATATCTAAGCAAGAATCATTGGCATTACGTAATCCAAAGTTTTCAGGCATAGTCGTGATCTGCTCAAAAATACTCTCGGCATCATACAGTGTGATGTTTAAACCTTGTGCTTGAAGTTCGGGAACTAATTCGTCAATAAACGCGTTAAATTTTTCGACTCTTGTTTGTACTTTTTCAATATCTTCATCAGTGGCATATTTAAACTGCGGTGCTTTGCTGGCATCGATGAGATTAAGCAGTAATATATTTTCAATACCATTTTCCATCAATAAATCGATGGATTGTTCCAAATCCTCACTCACAGCTGCAACGGTGCGATCGTAACTGACAAAATCATTGAGTCCGACTTCTAAGGTGACTAAGGTATTTTGAGGTTGGTAATTTTTAGCCACTTGTACTTGTTCTAAATAGGTTTCAATTTGGCCAGTAATGCCTTTGATGATGATGTATTTATCTTCACCAGCGGCGCCGCCAATAGCCCAAGTGTGTAGAGGTAAATCTAGTGCCTTAGCCAAATACTCTGTCCAAACAAAACCATTAGAGAAATGGCCTAAGAACCAGGTGCTGTCATTTGGGAAAATACCTTGTGAGAAGTTGTAAAAATTACCCGTATCAGAAATACTGTCACCAAAGCTAACGATTTTATTAATTTTATCTGGTTGCGCTTGTGCCTCATTAGTCCAAATACTGTGATTATGTGATAGGCGACTATTTGCGGCAAAAAAAGTGATATCAGCATTTTCATTATCGAGATCTAATGTCGCTTCACAGCGTTTCTGGATGGTATCTGCTGTGGTTTCTGTATAAAAAATATCATTCCAATCATTGGCGGAATACCAATAACCTTTTAACTTGTAATAGTTGCCATTTTCCTTGAGTGCCCACTCCCAATCTGTTGCCGCTTGATTATGGTTATCATCGGTTCTATACCAACATTTTACATAGGTCTTGGTTTCATCTTCTTGGGTCGCGCTGACTTCTTTTGCCGAAAGAATATTGGTGTCTGCATTCGCATAAAAAGACAGACACAAGAGTGGGAGTAAAGAATATTTTTTCATTGATACACCTTCAATCTAACCGAGTTATTATTGTTTTTACTCAAGTCATTAAAATGACTTGGTATTGCCGTTTAAAGAATAGCTTCTTGAAACAGTTGAGTGCTTTTTTGTAAACACTTTGTTCTTTTTTAACACTAGCAATACTTTTAGCAAAGACTAAATTAGCATGACTCATAACTCATTATTAGATTTAACACTCTACATTCTCTGTGTTATCTTTTTATTTACATTTATGGCTATCTTGTTAATCTTTCTGTAGTTAGACATATAACATTTGTGTCAATATGCTTGTATGAAGATAATCTTAATTGAAGATAAAGGCTTTATTGGCATTTTTAGGTGTGGTTAACTTTCCCTTATAAATGATTTTAATGTTAAAGGATTAATATGTTTGTGTTACCTAAACTCACCGATTCAACACTATCGCTTGATAATAAAATACTCACTTTGACGTTCAATCGTGATGATGTACGCAATGCACTCACGGGAACACATATTGTTGATGATATTGTGCAGGCCATAACTTGGGCGAATTCGTGTTTAGAGGTTGCTGTGGTGATCATTACCGGAGCTGGAGCGGCATTCTCATCTGGCGGAAATGTGAAAGATATGGCTGAGCGTCAGGGGGATTTTGCCGGGAATGCGAGCGAACTTGAAGCACGATATCGTCGGGGGATCCAACGTCTTCCTTTGATCATGCAGCAGGCTGAAATGCCCGTGATTGCTGCGGTGAATGGCGCAGCGATTGGGGCCGGTTTTGATCTGGCTAATATGTGTGACTTACGCATTGCGTCTAATAAAGCAAAATTTGGGGAAACTTTTATTAATCTTGGATTGATCCCCGGTGATGGCGGGGCTTGGTTTATGCAGCGCTTGATCGGCTATCAAAAAGCGGCGGAATTGACTTTAACGGGGAGGATTATTGATGCTCAAGAAGCAGAGGCGTTAGGCATTGTTTTACAGGTTGTCGAGCCTGAATCACTGATGGATGCAGCCAATGGCATGGCATTGGAGATGGCCAGTAAACCTGCTGCGGCTTTACGATTAACGAAACGATTGATGAAAACAGCGCAGCGAACCCAGTTGGCAGACTTTTTGGATATTTGTGCCGCTTATCAAGGCATGGCACATCAGGAACCTGAGCATTTAAGTGCCGTAAACCAGCTTATTGATAAGATGAATAAGCCGAGTTTAGCGCACAGTAAAGAGAATGAGTAGTCCCAAAATGTTGACTTTGGGACTATTCATAAACGGATTGTTAAGTGGCTTGGGTATAGCTTAATGCTAGTGTCTGCGTTATGCCGCATTGTTCGACTAAGTCTTTATCGTGACTAATTAAGATAAAAGCCCCTTCATAAGCGGCTAACATATTTGCAAGCATCTGTTTTGATTCTATATCAAGGTGATTGTCGGATTCATCGAGTAGCACGAGCGGTAGCTCGGGTTGCTGGGTAATGGTAAGTAAGGCTAATTTCATTTTTTCGCCTCCACTTATTTTGTCAAAATCTCGGTTAAAATAGATTTTCCTGAGCCATTTAGAACAATCAAGCCAGTGAGACGGGCTTGTAAGCGACAAGAGATATTATCAAATAAATATTCACCGTCTTCAAATTGATAAGAAAGGTGGGTGGGTGGCGTGTAATAAAGGCATAGCAATCCTCCTGAGTGACAGGAGATAAGACGCTGACTTACAGGCTCATACTTTAAGTAAGATGTGTGAGTAAGAGAGTGGTTATGCAGATGTACCTATAGATAACGTTAAGCTTACAGATCATCATGAAGCGGCGTCTAATCCTATTAATCCAAATAAAAGGTGGATAACAGGCTTAGTTGTTCATGTTGGCATCATCTTTTGTTTGAGTGAACGTTAATATTAACGGCTAATGCGGTTGAAAATCAAGCCCCAAGAAGTTTGGGGTTTTTATGTCGTCAAATGGAGAGTATGAATGAATGTATCATTGAATAGTAAGTTACCCCATGTTGGTCCAACTATTTTTTCTGTAATGACACAATTGGCCAATGAACATAACGCGATTAACCTTTCCCAAGGTTTTCCTGATTTTCAATGTCCACCGTCACTGATTGAAAGAGTCCGTTTTTATATGGAGCGGGGTGATAATCAATACGCCCCTATGGCGGGACTGCCTATATTGCAGCAACAAATAGCGGTTAAAGTGGATAATTTATATCATTTAAAGCTCAATGCTGCTGAAGAGGTAACGATTACTTCTGGTGCCACGGAGGCATTATTTTGTGCTATTCAAACGGTTATTCAGCCCGGTGATGAAGTGATTGTTTTTGATCCTAGTTATGATTCATATGAGCCTGCGATTATTTTAGCAGGAGGAAAAGCGGTACATTTGCCTTTGATCACACCTGATTACCATATTGATTGGGAAGTGGTTAGGCAATCTATTAACCCCAGAACGCGTCTTATTATCATTAATAGTCCTCATAATCCGACTGGTGCAGTGCTCACTGAAGAAGATATGTTGCAGTTATCTGAAATAGTGAATAAAAATGATCTGTTTTTGTTATCTGATGAGGTATATGAACATATTATATTTGATCAGCAATCACACCAAAGTGTGCTCAAGTACCCCGATTTATATCAGCGATGTTTTGTTGTATTTTCGTTTGGAAAAACCTATCACGTGACGGGGTGGAAAGTTGGTTATTGTATCGCACCGCCAATGTTGACAAGTGAATTTAGAAAGGTGCATCAATTCGTGACTTTTGATACAGCTACGCCTTTACAGTACGGGTTAGCTGATTTTATGAAAAGCGATCCGCAGCATTATTTGGATTTACCTCATTTTTATCAGCAAAAAAGAGATTTGTTTTGTCGATTGTTGTCGAAATCAAAGTTCACTTTATTACCCTCGAAAGGGACGTATTTTCAATTACTGGAATACAGTGGTATTAGTGGATTGAATGATGTGGATTATGCCAAAACATTAACGGTGGATGCTGGGATTGCCGCGATCCCTATTTCGGTGTTTGCCAAGCAGCCGATAAAAGAAAAGTACTTACGTTTTTGCTTTGCAAAGGATGACGCCACGTTAACTAAGGCCGCTGCGATATTAACTCTTTTGTAATAGCCTGCTGTGATTGCTTTCTATAATCGCTTTTTTGTATTCGTGCTTGTTCATGGTTAGCTTTCATTTTTTATGTATTTTTTAACCAATTAATTAAGTGATTCGATAATGCTAAAGGCTCTTCTAAAGGTAGCATATGGCCATTACTCTCATTGGAGTACGTAGTGCAATGTGGATAAGTATGGGTGAATTTATGTAACCATTCAGTATTAATGAAAGGATCTTGAGTATTGTAAAAGAAGGTCATATTGATGCTGAGTTTAGATAATGCTTCAAATAAGTCATCTCGATTTGTTGTCCACAGAAGTTGGCTTTTAAGCGCCTTTTCACCGAGTTCCATATCCATGCGCATTATAGTATCGATGAGCTCTTCATTTTGAGATTTTTTGTCTAAAAGTGTATTGGCTTTCTGCCTTGTTATCCCTTTATATCCATAATCATTGATGTATTTCAATGTTTCTTGGCGTTCATTTATTTCGATGGTTGTTAAAGGACAAGGTGTGTTAGAAATAATAAATATTTTATTGATCCTGTGAGGGTATTTAGTTGAAAAATACGCAGCAATATAGCCACCTAGAGAAAAACCAACCAGATTCACTTTTGGTTCTTGAAAAATGTCATCTAACGAGTCTGTAATGCTGTCGAGGCTGAGTCCGCTTAAAATAGGAATATGAATTAAATCATATTTTGCATTCAGCAATGTTGATAGTTTATCCCACAACTTAGCATTACACATGGTGCCGGGGAGTAAGTAAATTTTTTCTTTCATTCATTCACCGCTCAAGATGATTACTGTTGTGACGAGTGTAGTGTTTAGTATAGAACACGTCGCTTTTGCTTAGAGGTCAAGCATTACTAAATATCTCGTTACTTATTTTATCTTAGCAATATTTCACTTATGCATGATCACATTATAGCAATGAGCATCGAACAAGGAGTGGCATTGAGTTTAATGCCATGAAATTATCGATATTTTTCTTTGCTATACTGAAAACAATAACTGGAGTAATTAACAAACGGTAAACCCCCGGCTCTGCCGGGGTGACTCGCATAGGTTTCACCTATACCGCGGTATAGGTAGGCTCAAGTCTCGACCAAAAGACAGGAGAGCAACC